>JAGWYX010000164.1 GCA_018969165.1 Verrucomicrobiota bacterium | reverse complement strand
GGCCCGCGGCTACTGGAACCGACCCGAGTTAACCGCCGAACGGTTCATCCCCGATCCGTTCGCCGCCACCCCCGGCGGCCGGCTCTACAAGACCGGCGACCGCGCCCGGTTTCTGGCCGACGGCAATATCGAGTTCCTCGGGCGCCTGGATTACCAGGTCAAAATCCGCGGACACCGACTCGAGTTGGGCGAGATCGAGGTGACGCTGGCCGCTCATCCCGCGGTCCGGCAATGCGCCGTCGTGCTCCGCGAAGTCGTCCCCGGCGACCAACGTCTCACGGCGTACTTCGTCCCGCATCCGGACCGGGCGGTGACGCCAGCCGAGTTGCGCCGCTTCCTGCTCGAACGATTGCCCGAATACGCCGTCCCGGCCGGGTTCACCACCCTGGAGGAACTGCCGCTGACCCCGAACGGAAAACTCGACCGCCAGGCCCTGCCGGTCGCCGACGCGGGCCGCGCCGCGCTTGACGAACCGTTCCTGCCCCCCCGCACCCCGACCGAAGAGGCCTTGGCCAGAATCTGGGCTGAAGTGCTCCGGGTCCGACAAGTAGGCGTTCACGACAACTTCTTCGACCTGGGCGGTCATTCCTTGCTGGTGGCCCAAGTCCTGGCCCGGGTCCGCCAGGCCTTCGAGGTCGATCTCCCGATGCGCCGGTTCTTCCAGGCCCCGACCTTGGCGGCGGCCGCCACCGCCCTCGAGGAGTTGATCGTCTCCGCAATCGATCAATTGAGCGAAGACGAAGCCCGACGCTGCGCTGGGCGCGCCGGATGATCGACTGTTACGGACCTGAACCGCATGACGACCCTGATGGACCATAGCGTAGCGACGCGGCGGGCGGGGCTTTCACCCGCCAAACAGGCCCTGCTGGCCAAGCGCCTCCGCGGCGAAGCGCCGGCGACCGGGAGCATCGGCCCCCGGCCGCGCACCGACCCGGCGCCGCTGTCCTTCGCCCAGCAGCGGCTCTGGTTCCTCAACCAGCTCGAGCCCGACAGCCCCCTCTACAACATGCCCTTGGCGGTCCGCCTCCAAGGACGCCTGGATGAAACCGCCCTGCATCTGGCCCTGGAGGCCGTGGTCGCCCGCCATGAACCGCTCCGCACCCGGTGCGTCGCCACCGAGAACGGGCCAATCCAACAGATCGACCCGCCGGCCCCCGTGCCATTGCGCCAGGTGAATCTCCGCTCGCTCCCGGAAACCGAGCGCGAGCCCGAGGCGCGGCGGTTGCTCGAGACCGAAGCCCGACGCCCGTTCGATCTGAGCCGGGATCCGATGCTGCGGGCTCTGCTGACGCGGGTCGATGACACCGAGTGGCGACTGTTGGTGACGCTGCATCACATCGCGGCCGACGGCTGGTCCTGGGGCATCTTTTGCCGCGAACTCTCCGCCCTCTACGACGCCTTCATCGCCGGCCGAACCGCGTCGCTGCCCCAACTGCCGATCCAATACGCTGACTTCGCCTGGTGGCAACAGCAGACCCTGCGCGGTGAACGCCTCGAACAACAGTTGGCTTACTGGAAACAACAACTGGCCGGCGCACCCCGCCTGCTCGAACTGCCCACCGATCACCCCCGGCCCGCCCGCCAGACCTCGCAGGGCCGCACCCAGTCCCGGCCCTTGCCAGGCGCGCTGCGCGACGAGTTGCTGGCCCTCAGCCGCGAGGAGGGCGCCACGCTGTTCATGACCCTGCTGGCCGCCTTCCAGGCCGTGCTGCACCGCTACACCCGCCAGTCCGACCTGCTGGTCGGCACCCCCCTGGCCGGCCGCCAACTGGCCGAGACGGAGCCCTTGATCGGGTTCTTCATCAACACCCTTGTTTTGCGATCCCGGCTCTCCGGCGATCCGACCTTTCGAACGTTGCTCCGCCAGGTCCGCGAGGCCACCCTCGAAGCGGTCGCGCACCAGGACTTGCCGTTCGAAAAACTCGTCGAGGAACTCCAACCCCAACGCAGCCCCAGTCACTCGCCCCTCGTCCAGGTCATGTTCGTCCTCCAAAACCTCCCCGTCCTGGAGCTGCATTTGACCGGCGCAACCGTCTCCCCACTCCCACTCGACACAGGCACCGCCAAGTTCGATCTGACCCTGGCGCTCATCGAGGATGCCAGCGGCCTCCAGGCCAGCGCCGAATACAATGCCGATCTTTTCGAACCGGCCACGATCGGCCGGTTCCTCGATCACTACCATACCCTGCTCGAAGCCATTGTCGCCGATCCCGACCGCCGCCTGTCCGAATTGCCGCTCCTGTCCCCGGCCGAACGCCGCCTGCTCCTGGTGGACTGGAACCAGACTCGCACCGACTACCCCCGCCACCACACCGTCCACCAGCTCTTCGAGCAACAAGCCGAACGCACCCCGACCGCCGTCGCCGTGACCCTGGGAAAGCAGGCTCTGACCTATGACCAGTTGAACCGGCGCGCCAACCAACTGGCCCACTACTTGCAACGCCTGGGCGTGGGGCCCGACCGGCTGGTCGGCATCTGCGCCGAGCGCTCGCTGGACCTGGTGATCGGACTGCTGGCCATCCTCAAGGCCGGCGGCGCCTACGTCCCGCTGGACCCCACTTACCCCGAGGAACGCCTGCGTCTCCTCCTCGAGGACGCCGGCCTCTCCGTCGTCCTGGCGCAGGAAAAATTTTCCGGTCGGTTGACTCGACCCCAATCCGGCACGCCGGCTGCGCCCGTGCCAGCCGGCTCCGGAGTCAACCCGGCTGAATTGCATTTGGTCTGCCTGGAAAACGGCCAGGAACGGTTCGCCGCCGAGAGCACGGCGAACCCCCTCGGCGGTGCTACCGCCGATCACCTGGCCTATGTGAGCTATACCTCCGGCTCCACAGGCAGACCTAAAGGTGTTTGTGTGCCCCATCGCGCCGTCGTTCGCCTGGTCCGCGGCAATTGGTTCATCCGCTCGACGCCCGACCAGGTGTTCCTCCAGTTGGCGCCCCTCGCGTTCGACGCCTCGACCTTCGAACTGTGGGCCCCCCTCCTCAACGGCGCGCGCCTCGCCGTCTTCCCCCCCGGCACACCGTCGCTGGCCGAATTGGCCGAAGGCATCCGCGATCAGCGTGTTACCACCCTGTGGCTTACCACCGGGCTCTTCAACCAGATGGTCGAGGAACAACTCGAGGACCTGCGCGGCATCCGCCAGCTCCTGGTCGGCGGGGATGTCCTCTCGGTGCCGCATGTGCGCCGCGCGCGCCAGGCCCTGCCCGGCTGCCAATTGATCAACGGCTACGGTCCCACCGAGAACACCACCTTCACTTGCTGTTACCCGATCGCCGACGTGTCCCCCGCACAACGCTCGATCCCCATCGGCCGGCCCGTTGCCAACACCCAGGTCTATGTGCTCGACCCGTTCGGCCAACCGGTCCCGATCGGCGTTCCCGGCGAGCTGTTCGCCGGTGGCGACGGCTTGGCCCGCGGCTATCTGCACCAGGCCGGCCTGACCAGCGAACGCTTCGTGCCCCATCCGTTCAGTTCCGATCCGGCCGCGCGCCTCTACCGGACCGGGGACCTCGTACGCTACCTGCCGGATGGCAACCTCGATTTTCTCGGGCGCATCGATCAGCAGGTGAAAATCCGCGGGTTCCGCGTCGAGTTGGGCGAAATCGAGGCGGTCTTGGCCCAACACCACGGCGTGCAGGACTGCGCGGTGCTCACCCGCAACGATGCGTCCGGGAATAAACAACTCGTCGCCTACGTCGTCAGCGATCCCCGCCACCCGATGTCCCCCGAACGGCTTCGCGACCACCTGGCCCGGCAGTTGCCGGACTACCTGCTGCCGGCCGTCTTTGTGCCGCTTCCCGCGCTGCCGCTCACCGCCAATGGCAAGCTGGACCGCCAGGCCCTCCCGACACCCAAACTCACCTCCGTCGCTGAACGCGAAACCTATGCGCCCCCCAGGGATGCGGTCGAAACCCAATTGGTGCAGCTCTGGCAACAGGCCCTGGGAGTTCAGCCGATCGGCGTCTTGGACCGCTTCTTCGACCTGGGCGGCCATTCCCTGCTGGCGGTGCGCCTGATTGCCCAGATCGAAAAACGGTTCGGCCGCCGCCTCCCCGTGGCCACCCTGTTTCAGACCCCGACCATCGCCGAGTTGGCCGAACTGCTGCGCCAGGAACACCGTGTCGCACTCGGCTCTCCCATCGTGGAAATCCAGCCGCGCGGAAACCGGCCCCCGCTCTTCCTGGTCCACGGCGCCGGCGGCGGCATGTTCTGGGGTTACACCAACCTCGCGCGCTATCTGGGGCCGGACCAGCCGGTGTACGCCCTGAAATCCCGCGGCCTGGACGGCCTGGCCGAATTCGATTGCCTCGAGGACCTGGCCGCCCATTACGTCTGCGCCCTGCGCGCCTTCCAAACCGAGGGCCCTTATTGCCTGGGTGGTTACTGTTTCGGCGGCGATGTCGCCTACGAGATGGCGCGGCAGCTCCAGGCCCAGGGCCAGACCGTCTCCCGGCTGATCCTCCTGAATTGCACGCCGCCCAACTCCGCCTTCTTCCGCATCCGCTGGCACCCCGGCTGGGCGTTCCGGTTTCTGGGCAACGTCGCCTATTGGATGGGCTATTACCTCCGCTGCGACGCCGAGCAGCGCCGCGAGTTCCTCCGGTGGAAGCTCCGAATCGTCCGCCGGAAACTCCAACGCCGGGTCGTCCGCCCGCCCTCGGCCAAGTCGGAATTTGATGTCGAACGCGTGGTGGATTTATCCGGCTGCTCGGCCGACCAGCGCCAGCTCTGGTTGGCCCACATCCGCGCCCTGTTCGCTTATCACCCCCAGCCTTACGCCGGTCATGTGACGCTGTTCCGCACGCGCGGTTATCCGTGGTTTTGTTCGTTTGACCCGAGCTACGGCTGGGCCTCGCTGGCCGCCGGCGGCGTCACCGTCCGCGTCGTCCCCGGCGCCCATGAAAGCATCCTGGCCGAACCGCACGTCCGGGAGCTGGCCGGGGCGCTGGCCGATTTTTTGCCCCCAAAAAAGTGAACCCACAAAAAAAAGGAGCATTGCAATGAACCTCATGCGATTCCTGCTGCGCAGCGCACGCGGCATGGTCTTGTTAACGGCCCTGGTGGCCGCGCTCAGCGGCGCCTGCAACGCCGGCCTCATCGCCCTGGTCAACACCGCCTTGAACCGCGCCGGCCACGCCGGCTCAACCCTGCTCTGGGGCTTCATCGCCCTGGGCCTGGGTAAACTCCTCAATAACCTCCTGTCCCAGGTCCTGCTCATCCGCTTTTCCCAGGGCTTGATCGCCCGCCTCCGCCAGGACCTGGTCCGCAAAATCCTCACCGTGCCCCTGCGGCACCTCGAAGAAATCGGCACCCCAAGATTGATGGTCGCGTTGACCGAAGACGTCCTCGCCATCACCCAGGCCCTGCTCGGCATGCCCGCCTTCGGCGTCAATGTCGCCATCCTCCTGGGCGGCGCCGCCTACCTCACCTGGCTTTCCTGGAAGGTGCTGCTGGCCCTCTGCGGCTTCATCCTCTGCGGCTTCTGCGGCTACCGCCTGCTTATCCGCCGCGGCTTTCACCGCCTCAACCTCGCCCGCGAAGTCGAAGACCACCTCTTCAGCCATTTCCGCGGCCTGACCGAGGGCATCAAGGAACTTAAACTCCACCGCAACCGGCGCCGCGCCTTCCTGTCCCGGAACATCCAGACGACCACCGATGCCTACCGCCGCCACAACGTCGCCGCCGAACTCCACTTCATCATCGCCGACAATTGGAGTCACCTGCTGTTCTACTCGATGATCGGCTTTATCCTGTTCCTGCTCCCGTTGCACGACCATATCACCCCACAGGCCATGACCGGTTACATCGTCACGACCCTCTACCTCATGGGCCCCCTGGCCGGTGTCATGGGCAGCCTCTCGGTCTTCGGCCGCGCCAATGTCGCCCTCCAAAAGGTCGAACAACTCGGCGCCCTCCTCACCGCCCATGCCACCGATGAATCCGCCGTCGGTCTGCCCGAGCCGCCCACCACCTTCAAACAACTCGATCTGCTCGGCGTCACCCACTCCTACCACCGCGAAAGCGAGGACAGCCATTTCGTCCTCGGCCCGATCCACCTCACCTTCCACGCCGGCGAAGTCGTCTTCCTGGTCGGCGGCAACGGCAGCGGCAAAACCACCCTCGCCAAACTCATCACCGGCCTCTACCCCCCCGAAACCGGCGCCATCCACCTGGACGGCACCCCCATCACCAACCAGAACCGCGACGACTACCGCCAACTCTTCTCCGCCGTGTTCGCCGATTTCCACCTTTTCGACAGCCTGCTGGGCATGGAGACGCCCAACCTCGATGCCCAGGCCCGCCATTACCTCACCCAGCTCCATCTCCACCACAAAGTCAAAGTCCGCAACGGCACCCTCTCCACCACCGCCCTCTCCCAAGGCCAACGCAAACGCCTGGCCCTGCTCACCGCCTACCTCGAAAACCGCCCCTTCTACCTCTTCGACGAATGGGCCTCCGACCAGGACCCGCTCTTCAAGGAAATCTTTTACACCCAGCTCCTGCCCGAACTCAAAGCCCGCGGCAAAACCGTCCTCGTCATCACCCATGACGATAAATATTTCCACCGCGCCGATCGCTTCCTCAAACTCGACTACGGCAAGCTCGTCCACGAAGACAGCGCCGAGGCCCCCCTGACCGAGCCCGAACTGGAGGTCTGCCATGAGCGCTGATCCCGTGCTCGCTCTCCCCACCGCTCCCACGCCCACCGACCTGTCCGCCCCCGCCGCCACTCCGCCCGCCGCCCTCGCCGAACACGACGTCCACCTTTGGCGCCTCCGGCTCAATCCCCCGGTCGATGGCCTCGCCGAACTGGCCCGGAACCTTTCCCCCGACGAGCGCGAGCGCGCCGCCCGCTTCCGCTTCGAACGCGACCGCGCCCGTTTCACCGCCGCGCGCGGCCTCCTCCGCTCCCTGCTCGCCGATTACCTGGCGCGTCCCGCCGACCAGCTTCGTTTCGTTTATGGACCGCGCGGAAAACCGGCCCTGGCCCCCATGTGCAACCCCGTCGGACTCCGCTTTAACCTGGCTCACGCCGATGGCCTCGCCGTCTATGCCATCGCGCGCCATCGCGAGGTGGGGGTCGATCTGGAACGCGTCCGACCCATCCACGACATGCACCTGGTCGCCGCGCGCTGCTTCTCGATCCGCGAGTGCGCCCAACTCCGCTCCCTGCCGCGCCACCTCCAGACCCCGGCCTTCTTCAACGGCTGGACCCGCAAGGAAGCCGTCCTCAAGGCCCTCGGCGAGGGCGTCGCTACCGAGGTCCGCCGCGTCGAAGTCGCCCTGCTGCCGGGTGAGCCCGCCCGCCTCCTGAACCTCGACAACGACCCCGCTCGCGCGGCCGAATGGACGCTCGCCGATTTCGATGCGGGCCCGGGCCTCGCTGCCGCCTTAGCGGTTCAAGGCTCCGGCTTCCGCGTGGTTCTCCAGTGAATCCTCCGATCGCCCAGCGAGGCGCGCCTCGCTCAGAGAGTCCTTGAGGCGGAAAACGCAGGCGGCG
>JAGWYX010000163.1 GCA_018969165.1 Verrucomicrobiota bacterium | reverse complement strand
CAATTTGTTCCCGGACAAAGTTGTGGCCCAAGGCACCGGCTTCGAGATTCGCCTCAGCCAGGTCGAGGATGCCTTTACGACCCTCGAGTCCAGCCTGGCGGCGCAGGGGCAAGCCATCCCGCCGAGCCGGCGGGCGCGGCTGGAGGGCGAGCTGCTGGACCGATTGATCTTCACCCGGATCCTGCTGGCCAAGGCCACCGCGCCCGACAAACTCAAGGCCAAAGACATTGCCGAGAAATACATCGGCGAGTTCCGCAAGCGCCTGCCGTCGGAAGAGGCCTTTAACCGGCAGCTCCAGGCCATGGGCACCACGCCGGAGAAGTTCCGCGCCGACGTGACGGACCGGGCGATTTGCGAGGCGGTGCTGGACCGGGAAGTCAAGTCCCACATCACCATCACCGATGAGGCGGCGAAGAAGTTCTACGACGGGAACCCGGACAAGTTCCAAGAACCGGAGCAGGTTCGCGCCAGCCACATCCTGCTGCTGACCCAGGACCCCAAGACCGGCGCGGAAATGACCGGGGATCAGAAGAAGGAAAAGCGCGCCCAGATGGAGAAAATCCTGGCGCGCGCCCGCGGCGGTGAAGACTTCGCCAAGCTGGCCAAGGAGTATTCCGAGGACCCGGGCTCCAAAGAGCGGGGGGGCGAGTACACCTTTCCTCGCGGGCAAATGGTGCCCGAATTCGAGGCCGTTGCATTTTCACTCAAAACGAATCAGATCAGTGACATCGTCACCACCAAGTTCGGGTATCATATCATCAAGCTGAACGAGAAGATTGCGGCCCAGAAGATCCCGTTCGCCAAGAAGGAGCAGGAGATCAAGGACTATTTGATGGCGCAGGAGGTCCAAAAGCGGCTGCCCGATTATCTGGCCCAGGCGAAGAAACAGGCCAAGGTGGAAATTCTCGATCCCACGCTCAAATCGGAGGAGAGCGCCCTCCGGCCGTAGCCGGAGGCGGAATTTCACGCATTTGGCGTGAAATTGACGCCCGGCCCAGGGAACGGGGGTGAGCTGACCAGCCGGATCCCCGCCAGGGACGGCCGCGGACGACGGCTGCGATGAATTTTTCAGCGACCGCCGCGTCTGCTGGAAAGCGGTATAACTTTTGCTACACTTGCCTGGGCTGGCCCAACAGCAATCGGCCGGCCAAGCCCCAGGCAGGCAATGACACAGATCAAGGCAACGCTCGAGGCGCGCTTCAAACTTCGCCAGCGAGGAAACCGATGAAATCAATCAAGGCGCGTGTGGCTCCGCCGGCCTGGCTGGCCTGCGCGGGCTTCTTGTGGCTGGCCATCTTCCGCCCCGCGGCCGGGGTTGGATTCGCCGCCGGGCCGGGGCTGGCGTCCGGGCCACCGCGGCTGGGCGCGCCCAGCGGCGGCGTCAGCGGGTCCTCGACCGGCGCCGCCGGTGGCCTCTGGGATACGCGCTTCGGCGATATCGGTGCCGACGGTGTCGTGTACGCCATCGCCGCCAGCAGCAACGCGGTCTATGTCGGCGGCCAATTCACGGCCATCGGCGGAGTGGCGGCCACCAACATCGCCAAGTGGGACGGTTCGACCTGGTCCCCGCTGAGCCTGGGAACCGACGGCCCGGTTTACGCCCTGGCGCTGGCCGGCACCACGCTCTACGTCGGCGGGCAGTTCGGCAACGCGGGCGCGATGCAGGTCACCAACATCGCCAAGTGGGACGGCTCGGCGTGGTCGAACCTGGATGTCGGCGTGGACGGACCGGTTTACGCCATCGCGGTCCAGGCCACCAACCTCTATGTCGGCGGGCAATTTGCCAACGCCGGCAGCACCAACGCGATGAACGTCGCCGTCTGGACCGGCACCAGTTGGTCGCCCCTGGGCAAGGGCGTGGACCAGCAGGTCGCCGCGATCACGGTGCTGTCCACCAACGCGGTTTACTTCGGAGGCCGGTTCGCGCAGGCCGGCGGGGCAACGGCCAATGGCGTGGCCAAATGGGACGGCGCCACCTGGTCAACGCTGGGCACCGGGGTTTCCGGGTCGGTGAACGCGATGACCGTGCTGGGCACTAACCTGGTTGTCGGCGGCCCCTTCACGACCGCCGGCGGCCTGAAGGTGCAAGGCCTGGCCTTATGGACCGGCAGCGGGTGGTCGGTATTGGACAGCAGCGTGGGCAGCGGCACGCCGACGATCAACGCACTGGCGGTCCAAGGGGCGTCGTTGTACGTCGGCGGTCAATTCGGCACGCTGGGCGACAAGGTTGTCAATAACGTGGCGCGGTGGGACGGGACCAATTGGCTGGTGCTGAACCGCGGCATCAGCGGCGCCAACGCCACCGTCAATGCCCTGGCCGCCAGTGGCAACGCCGTCTATGTCGGCGGCAGCTTCGCCAACGCCGGCACCCTCAACGCCAACAATATCGCCCGGTGGAACGTCGGCAACGTCTGGACGGCCCTGGGAACGGGGGTGGCTGGCTATGTCAATGCCGTCGCGCTCGACGCGCGCGGCCGGGCCTTTGTCGGCGGCAGCTTCAGCCAGGCGGGCGGTCTGCCGGCCGGCAACATCGCCCAATGGACCGGCACCCAATGGCTCAGCCTCAGCAATGGCCTGAACGGTCCGGTTGCCGCCCTCGCGGTTCGCGGCGCGGATGTCTTTGTGGGCGGCAACTTCTCCCTGGCCGGCAGCGTGAGTGCCGCCTACCTCGCCCGGTGGGACGGCACCAACTGGTTCGCGATGGGCGACGGACTGGACGGTCCGGTCTCGGCGATTTGCGTGGCTGGCAACCTGGTCTATGTGGGCGGGGCGTTCACGACCGCCGGCGGACTGACCGTCAACCATGTGGCGGTGTGGGATGGAGTCAGTTGGTCGGCCCTGGGCAACGGGTTGGACGGTCCGGTTTACGCGTTGAACGCCGGCCCGGATGGCGTCTATGTGGGCGGGGCGTTCCGCAATGCCGGCCCGGTCGCGGCCCTGAACGTGGCCCGGTGGAACGGCCAATGGTCGGCCCTGGGCGGAGGGATGGGCAGTTCGGTGTATGCGATCGGCGTGGCGGACGATGGGAGGGTGTTTGTCGGTGGCGATTCATCGGATATCGGGGTGATCAATGGCGCCAATAACATCGCCGAATGGAACGGCACCAACTGGGCGGTGCTGGGCAGCGGCGTCAACGGCACGGTCCGCTCGATCCTGATCGACGGGCAGGAGGTTTACGTGGGCGGCTCCTTCAGCACGGCCGGCGGCATCGGCGTGATGAACCTGGCCCGCTGGCACGATGATTTGCAGAGCTGGGCCTCTTTGGGCGCGGGCACGAACAACGGGGTGGCGGGGAACATCCTCACCCTGGCCGGCGGCTCGAGCGGCATATTTGTCGGCGGCATCTTCACCCCCGCCAGCGGTGGCAACGCGGCGCGGGATTTCGCCCTGTTCACACCCAGTCACTGGGAAGCTCTGGGCGACGGCATTGCGACGCCGGGGGCGACCGGAACCGTGCTGGCCCTGGCGACGACCGACACGGCGGTTTATGCCGGCGGCGACTTCGCGTATGCCGGCGGCGAAAGTGCGGCCAACGTCGCCAAATGGGATGGCACCGCCTGGTCGGCCCTGGGCAGCGGCGTCAATGCTACGGTCCAGGCGGTCGGGGTCGATGCTGACGGTGCGGTCTATGCGGGCGGTGATTTCACGATGGCGGGAGGCGCAACCGCCTGGCATGTGGCGCGGTGGGATGGCACCCGCTGGTCCGGGCTGGGGATTGGCCTGGACGGGCCGGTCCATGCCCTGGCGATTTCGGGCAGCGAGGTCTATGTCGCGGGCGAATTCAGCCGGGCGGGCGGTTTTAGCGCCAACAACGTGGCCAAGTGGGACGGGAACGGTTGGTCCCGCTTGGGCGATGGCGTGAATGGAAAGGTGTCGGCCGTTGCGGTCGATGCGATGGGCACGGTGTATGTCGGCGGTGATTTCACCGCGGCGGGCGGGGTGCCGGCCAATCATATCGCCCGTTGGGACGGCACCAACTGGTGGGCGTTGGGCGCCGGCACGGGCGGCAGCATCGCCGCGATTGGCGTCACCGGCGCCGACGTGTTTGTCGGTGGCAGCTTTACCTCCGCGGGAGGAAGCTCGGCCATCCAGGATTTTGCGCGTTGGGACGGCGCGCAATGGTGGGCTCTCGGCGGCGGGCTGGGCGGGGCCATGCCGTCGGTCAGCGCCCTGGCCATAAGTCCCGCCGGCGCCGTGTTTGTGGTTGGCGGTTTCACCTCCGCCGGCGGTCTGCCAGCCAGCCACGTGGCCCGCTGGGACGGCATCAGTTGGACCGCTCTGGGCGCGGGGCTCGATGACGTGGCTTCGGCAGTCGCGGTCCGTGGCCGTGAGGTCTTCGTTGGGGGTCAGTTTTTGAATGCCGGTGGCTACCCCTCGCTGCACTTTGGGCGTTGGACTTTTCCGGATGTCCCGCCTTCGGTCAACCTGGTCGAGCCGGTAGTGGGGGCCACCTTTATTGCCCCGGCCAACGTGACGTTGGCAGCCCAAGCCGACGACAGCGATGGCCTGGTCAGCCAGGTGGCGTTCTACGCCGGTACCAACCTGCTGGGAGCGGCCACGAACGCGCCCTACACCCTGACCTGGAGCAACGTCGCCGCCGGGACCTACCTGCTTACCGCCCAGGCGACCGACAACGACAACGCCACCACCGTCTCCAGCACGGTGGCGATCGTGGTGCAGACCAACGTGCCGCCTGCGATCGCCCTCACCAGCCCGGCCGCCGGTCAGACGAATTTCCTCGCCCCGGCCAATGTCCCGCTTGGCGCGACCGTGTTCGACCCTGACGACGCGGTGGCCCGGGTGGACTTTTATGCCGGAACCAACCTGGTCGGCAGCGTGACCAACAGCCCGTTCAACCTGCAATGGACCAACGCGCCGCCCGGCAGCTACGCGTTGACCGCCACCGCGACGGATGTGCACGGCGCGTCCACCGTCTCGGCGCCGGTCCACATTACCGTCGTCGCGCCGCCGGTGCCCTTGGTCAGCACCCCGCAAGTCCTGGCCGGCGGCCAATTCACCCTCCAACTGGGCGGACCAGCCGGCCTGACGGTCGTGCTCCAGGCTTCCACCAACCTGGCGGACTGGGTGGCGATCGGCACCAACATCCTGAGCGCGACGCCGGTGATTTTCATCGACGCCGGAGCGGCGGGCGTGCCGAATCGCTTTTACCGGGCGGTCTTTGGTCCTTAGCGGGTGGCCGCGGGCCAGGCCCGAGGCGGGCGTGACGGGGAAGAATTTGCATTTTTTGGTGGCGTAACCCAAGCTAGGGCCATGACGAAACCGCTCGCGTTGATTTTCTACGAGCAATTGCTGCCGGGCAGCCAGTTGGTCAACCGGCTGCAGGATTTGGGTTACCGGGTGCTGACCGTGACGGATATGGCCCAATTGATCGAGCAGGCCGAGCAGGCAAAACCATTGGTGGTCATCACCGACCTGGCCTCGTCTAAACAGGACTTATGCGGCGCCATCGGGCGTTTGCGGCAAAACGGGGCCACGCGCCACCTGCCGGTGCTGGCTTTTGCCCCTCACCGCAATGCCCGGCTCCAGGCGGCGGCGCGCACCGCCGGCGCGACCTTGGTCGCCAGCGACACCGCGATCCTGGCGCAGTTGCCGCAACTGCTGGACCAGGTGCTGCAGTTGGATTAACGCCAGGAAACCGTCCCGTCCGCGGGCAGCCGGACCAGGCCATCCGGCGCGCGAATGGCTTCGGGCGTGTCGGCCAGGGGTGTCTTGATTCCTATTCCGGTTGACCGCCGGCCGGGCCTGCGCCTTCAGGAGCCAGCCAGGGGCCGAGGGCGAGAGCGAGCGTCGGCGGAACCCGGCTCGGCTTGCCGTCCAGGCGGGTGCAGGCGTAGGTGGCCGTGGCTTCCAAGAGGATGGCGCCCGCGGCGCTGTGCAGGCGATAATCCAAGACCAGGCGCACCCGGGTCAGTGCCGCCGGGCGCACTTGGATCGTTAGCAGATCGTCGTAGCGGGCGGGCGCGCGGTAGCGCAGTTGGTAATTCACCAGCACAAACAGGGTCCCGGTCTCCTGCAGCTCCGCCAGCGGGGCACCGATGCAACGGAAGAACGCACCGCGCGCCTCGTCCAGCCATTCCAGGTAGCGGGCATGATAAACGTGGTTGCCCAGGGTGCAGTCGGCGTACTGGACCCGGTGGGCGCATTGGAATAGCCGGGGCGGCATCCGGGCAGTTTAACGGCGCGGGGGTGCTTTGCCAATGTCTGACTGGCCGCGGCCCGGCCCGCCGCGGCCGGCCTCATTCTGCCATTGCGCGGCGGGGAATCTGGTTTATGTTACGGGCATGGATTGGCAGCAGATTGTGTCACTGACGATGGTCGGATTGGCGGCAGTGGCGCTGTTGGGGAGTTGGTTCCGTCCGCGCAAGGTGCGGTTTGGCGGGGGAGGCCATTGCGGGTGCAGTTCACCGGCGCAGACCAACCCGCAAAGCTCGATCGTGTTCCGCGCACGGAAGGGGGGGCGACCGGAGGTGGTCGTCCGGATGAAATGAGGCATGGGGCTTGCGTTTGCCGCGGGCCTGAAGTAACTTCGACCCTGTTCTATGGCCATTAGCAAAGTCAGCAGTTCCTTGCATTTTGTAAAAGAGACGCACAGCGCGGCTAACCGGGAGGCCTCATCGGAAACTTATTGGGTGCCCAACACCGATGTCTATTTCAACGAGAAGGGCCTGGTGATCAAGGTGGAATTAGCCGGCATCCGGCGCGAAGACCTGGAGTTGACGATCGAACGGAACCGATTGAAGATCAGCGGTCACCGGCCGGACGGGTGTCGCAGCGGCAAGTGCACGTTTCTGCTGATGGAGATTAACTACGGGCTGTTCGAGAGCGTCATCGAGATTCCCGCCGGTTACGATCTGAGCCGGGCCAAGGCCATGTATCAAAATGGCTTTCTCCGCGTGGACGTGCCCGAGCAATCGCAGCCGGCCAGCCGCCCGGAAACGATTACCATCACCGCCGAAGACTAGCCAGGCGCGCCCCAGACCTCATGCATCTCTGCCGTTCAGCTTGGACTCTGCCTATCCTTCGCACCTTCCCTTTGCACACCGCGCTCCTGGATTCCTTGAGGCGCCAAACACGGAAGACCGAATGGACCCAAAAAATGATCTGGACGCAAAGCGCCTGAGGGTGCAAGGAATCTAGCGTGCTTGAGTCCCAAAGCCCAATGTCAACCGGTCGAGTCTGGGCCGCGGTTTCATCGGCTTTGGCTTTTCCGGCCAGCAACCCATCGGCCAGATACCGGCACGGCGAGCCGAGGAACTGGAAGGAGTGACAGCAGCGGTCCGGGGCCAGAGGGAGGCCTCGCTGGAAAGAATCTCCGAAACTATCTGCCCGCGTCGGCGTCTCAAGTTTAAACGCGGCACCGGATGACCTCGCCGGACACAGAGTTTATCAGCATCCTCGGCGCCGCCGGCGACGGCGGGGAGGGCGCGGCAGTCAAGGCCGCCCCCAAGTCGTTGCCGGAGGTGCTGCCGATCCTGGGGCTGGCGGACATCG
>JAGWYX010000162.1 GCA_018969165.1 Verrucomicrobiota bacterium | reverse complement strand
CGATGATTCGGACGGGAGGTAGTGGGTTGGGGCCGGAGGCGGTCTGGCTTTCGAATTGCCGGATGCGACGGGCAGTTGCGTAGCCATCCAATTCGGGCATTTGGCAATCGAGCAGGATCACGTCGTAGGGAATCCGGTGGAGGGCCTCCAGCACCTCCAGGCCATTGGCGACCGCGTCGGCGCTAAACCCGAGCTTCTGCAACTGGCGGAGGATCACCTTTTGGTTTACGGGATTATCCTCGGCGGCGAGGATGCGAAGCGGTGGGCTCGGCGGTGTTGCGGTTTCGCGCAAAGCGGCGGCATCCGTATTGGGGGTGGTGTCCGCGGTGGCCGGGAGCGTATCCGCCATGACATTGGCCAGGCAATCCAGCAGGCGCGATTGTTTCACCGGCTTGACGAGGTAGGCGGCGATGCCGGCTTCGCGAAGCGCCTGGGCACCGAGGCGGGTGCCGAGCGAGGTGAGGATGACCAGGCGGGTGGCGGCGATGGCAGCATCCGCTTTGATCGCGCGGGCGAGGCTCACGCCGTCCATGACCGGCATTTGCATGTCGAGGATGGCGAGGTCGAAGGGGCCGTCGGCGGTTGCGGCGCGTCGCAGGAATGCGAGGGCTTCGGTCCCGGACGCGGCGAGGGCATTGCGCATCCTCCAGGCCCGGAGTTGGTGGTGGAGGATTTCGCGGTTAACGGCGTTGTCGTCCACGACCAGGACGTGCAGGCCGGCGAGGCTATCGCGTTTGGGGCTGGGGCCAGGAGCCGCGGGGCAGGGTTGTTTTTCCAGGCGCACGGTGAACCAGAAGGTCGAGCCGCGACCGGGTTCGCTCTGGACGGCGATTTGGCCGTGCATCAATTCGACCAATTGTTTGGAGATGGCCAGGCCCAAGCCGGTGCCGCCGTACTTGCGGGTCATCGAGCCATCGGCCTGGGTGAAGGCCTGAAAGATGAGTTGCTGGGCCTCGGCGGCGACCCCGATGCCGGTGTCGGTGACGGTGAACCGCAAGACGGCCTGGTCGGCCGTCTCGGACTCGCGGGAGACGCGGACGACGACTTCGCCGTGGTCGGTGAACTTGACGGCATTGCCGACGAGGTTGGTGAGGATCTGGCGGAGGCGGCCCGGATCGCCGCGCAAGGCGGTGGGGACGTTGGCCTCGACCAGGCTGGCCAGCTCCAGCCCCTTGGTAGTGGCTTGTTCGGCCAGGAGTTCGACCACGCTCTCGACCGTCTCGGTGAGGTTGAAGTCGATGCACTCGAAAGTGAGTTTGCCGGCCTCGATTTTGGAAAAGTCCAGGATCTGGTTGACGATATCAAGGAGGGCATCGGCGCTGAGGCGGACGGTCTCGGCGAAATCGCGCTGGTCGGGGGTGAGGTGGGTTTCCAGGAGCAGGCCGGTCATGCCGATGATGGCGTTCATCGGGGTGCGAATTTCGTGGCTCATATTGGCCAGGAATTCGGATTTGACCCGGGCGGATTCCAGGGCAGCGTCCCGGGCGATCTGGAGGGCGGCCTCGGCCTGCTTGAGGGCGGTGATGTCTTTGGAGATGCCGAAGGTGCCGATGATCGCGCCTTGCTGATTGTAGAGGGGCATCTTGGTGGTCAGGGCCCAGGATTCGCGGCCGGTGACCCAGGTTTCTTTTTCCGGTTTGCCGATGAGCGGTTGGCCGGTGGCCAGGATGCGTTGTTCGTCCGCGTAGGCCTGCTCGGCATGTTCGGCGGTGAACAGATCGAAGTCGGTCTTGCCCAGCAGTCGGGCGGCATCGTCGAAGCCGAAGCTTTGGGCCATGGCGCGGCTGGCTTTCAGGAAGCAGGACTGGCGATCTTTGAAGTAGATGTTGTCGGGCACGTGATCGAGCAGGGCCCGGAGCAGGTCCCGTTCGTATGCCAGCGCCTCTTCGACCTGCCGTTGCGCGGTGACGTCCCAGAAGATGCCTTGGATGCCGATGATCCGGCCATCGAAGTCGTAGATGGGGGTCTTAATGACGTGCACGTAAAGTTTGCCGCGGTCCGGGGTTTGATGGGCCTCGATGGTGTCCAGGATTTGGCGAGTGGCGATGACGCCCTGATCGTCGGTCTGGTACTTGGCGGCCAGGTCGGGGGGGAAGAAATCGAAGTCGGTCTTGCCGATGATTTCGGCGAGGGGCTTGCCCAGGATGGCGCAGAAGCGCTGGTTGCCGAAGGTGAAGCGACCTTCCAGGTCTTTGCGGAGGATGTGCTGGGGCAAGCTCTCGACCAGGGAATGGTAGAAGGACTCCGAGTTTCGCAAGGCCACGGCCGTGCGCCTTTGCTCGTCGATGGTGCGGGCCAACTCGTCCAGGCTCCGGCGAAACTCCAGTTGCGTCATGACCTGGCCGCTCAGGATGCGGAGGGCCTGGGCCTGGGCGGGCTGGAGCCTGCGCGGCTGGTAATCCAGGACGCAGAGCGCGCCCAGATTGAAGCCGTCGGAGGTCCGCAGCGGCATCCCGGCGCAGAAACGGATCGGGCGATGCGCGGCGGGCAGGGGGCCGTGAGCGAAGCGTTTGTCCTTCGCGGTGTCCGGCACCGAGAACAGATCCAAATGGTTGATGGCGTAGGCGCCGAAGGAGCCCTCGCGCGGGGTCTCCGTCAACTCCAGTCCGACGCTAGACTTGAACCATTGGCGTTGTTCGTCGAGGAAGCCGACAAAGGCGATCGGCGTTTGGCAGATCTCAGCGGCCAGGCGGGTGAGATCGTCGAAGGCGGCCTCGGGTCCGGTGCCGAGAATCCGGTAGCGGCGCAGGGCCGTCAGGCGCTCGGCCTCGTTGGAGGCGATGGGGCCTTGCTTCATCCGCGGCGCGGTGGCGGGACACCAGGCGGGACCGAATCTGGGCGCGAGGATGTTTCACGCGGAAGAAATCCGGGGTCAACCATAATTCAAGCCACGGCCAATTGCAGGTTCTCCTCTGGCGAGTGCGCCAGTTGGGCGAGCCATTGTTCGGCCTGAGCGCGCGCGGCGGTCATCTTTGGGTAGCGGATTTCGCGATAACCGGTGACCTCCTCCGGGAGCCGGAGGATGCGGACGAGCATTTCGTAGCGGGCCGGCTCGCGTGGGATTTGAGTCAAGCCCTCGACCAAGCCGCCGTACCAGTCGCGAAACGCCTTTTCTTCGCGATGCCACTCGGGCAGGGCGCGGCGCAACCACCGCAGGTGTTTCATCAGGCGCAGCATCCAGTCGCGGCTCTTCATATTCCAGGCCAGCGTCAAGCCCAGCACCCGGAATTGCGGCCGGTTCAAGTGCCGGTATTCGAGGCGGTCCCCACGGCGAGGGTCCACATTGTAGCGGGCGCGGTCGCGCCGGTATTTTTCCTCGCTGGTGAGGAGGTGGGCGACGTAAACTTCGTCCTTGATCAGCATCACCCGGTGGAGGTTCCAGAGGACGGCGTGACTGACCGCAAACTGGTGTTCGGGCCGATCCAGGCCATGAACGCGCAGGACCTGGGAGGCATAGCGCCGCGCATAGGCGACGTTTTCGAATTGGATGAGATCGTAAACGCGCCGGGCAAAGTCCCCGAGGGTTACTGGGTCGAGACGCAGATGTTTGGTTGTGCGTTCGATGAGTTCTTCGTAGGCGGCGGCCAGCTTCTGTCCGCGCCGGCGGAGGAGGCCGGTTTTGTCGGCGACGACCTCGGTGAAGGTCGTTGGCTCGGTTGTGGAGGGTAAGAGTTGGTGGATGGCGGCCGGAGCGTGGGCGAGTTGGCGGCCGAGGTTAAAGGCCTGCAGGTTTTCAGTGGCGGCGGGGCCGAGGTTGGTTTTGATGGCTTGCTCCAGCGAGGCCAGCGTGAGGGGCAAGAGGCCGCGTTGGAAGGCGATGCCCAGCATCATGATATTGGCGTAGAGCTGGGTGCCGAAGAACTTTTCCGACAGGGCCGAGACGTTATGGCTGACATAGGCCTCGGCCCGGGTGTGCTGGCGCAGGAGGGCTTCCAGCCGTTCGACCTGAAAGTCATCCTTCCCCAGCAGCGTGAGGATCGTCGGTGTCTTGTGAGTGTTAACGACGACGGCGGTGCGGGTGCGGCTGCCGACGCGTTGATTGGTGCTGGGATCGATGGCCCGGGCGGCTTCGAGGACGTCCACGCCGAGGATCAAATCGGCTTTGCCGTAGGGGATGAGGTTGGAGGAGTAGGCGACGCCGGGTGGGGAGAAGGTGATCATGGAATAGACGCCGCCGTTGCGGATCGCCAGACCTTTTTTGTCGCAGAACCGCACGTGGTAGCCTTCGTGTTGACCGGCAAGGACGAGGATGGCCGTGGCGGTGCCGATGCCCATGCCGCCGACGCCGGCCAAGTAGCCATGCCAGGTTCCCGTCAGGGTTTGGCGGGTCGGGGCGGGCAGGCCCTGGAAGTCGAGTTGGTCGATCAGGGGCGGCGGTTTCCGCGAGCGTTTCACCGTGACTTCCTCGAAAGCCGGGCAGGCCTTGACGAGGGCGCCACCGCCGGCGGGGGTCACCATGAACCGCGTGCACGCACCGTCGCTGACGCACCAGGAGAGGTCGATTTGGACTTTCTGGCCATACGGAGTCTTCTCGAGGGTCAGGCCGGGGCACCCGGTGGCCTTGGTGCATTCGAGGCAGTTCTCGCACACCTCGGGGGCGATGTTGATATGCTGTTTTACGGGCAAGAAGCCCTTGGCGCGCAGGACACCCCGTTCCGCGCGCGTTTGGCGGCGATGGAAAGTGATGCCGCATTCTTTGTCCGCCAGGATCACCTTCACGCCGTTTTGCAGGATGGTCTTTTCGAGCAACTGCCGGTAGGTGTCGCGTTCGGCCGGATTGACTCGCACGACCGTGACGCCCTCGCTGGCATGATTGATCATGGCGTCGATGATCCCCTGGATGTTCTGGGCGTAGGTCGGGTCGCCCATCAGATTTTCCTCCAGTCCCGGCGTCGGTTGGTGGCCGGTCATGGCGGTGGTTTTATTGTCCAGGAGGATGTAAGTGATGTCCTGATGGTTCTTGAGGGAATTGGAGATGGCGATCTGGCCGCTATGGAAGAAGGTCGAGTCACCCATGAACACGACCTGCTTGTTGCGGATGAACGGGTCGATGCCGGCGCCGGTGCCCCCGCCGAGGCCCATGCCGCTGTAATTGTGCATGAGATCCTTCGTCGGCTCGAACATCAGCATGGTATAGCAACCCGTGTCTCCGTGAAAGACCAGGTCCACCGGGCCGGTCCCGTGCGCGCGCTGCATGTAGAGGGGATCGCGGAATTGTTTTTTGATTTCGACCAGCACACTGGCCGAGTCGCGGTGCGGGCACCCCGGGCAGAAGGTCGGGGTGCGCGGAGCGACCTCGACCTGGATGGATTTGACCTCGGCGATCAGGTCCAATTCGTGTTGCACGCGCGCCGCATCAACCTGGCGGCGCACGTCCGGAAGGGTGAGGAACAGTTTGCCCAGTCGCTCGATGAGCTTGCTGGGATTCAGGCCGCGGGTACTCGGGATGGGTGGCAGCCCGTGCGGGAACAGCTTGCCCCAGACATTCAGCCGGGCAAAGGCCCGGCCTTCGGCTTGCCGGGCGCGACTGATGATTTCGACCGTCTGCTCCTCCAGGAAACCGCGGCGTTCCTCGATGACGAACAAGTCGGACTTGTCGGCGGCGAACTCGAGGATCAGCTCCGGGTCCAGGGGGTAGGTGACGCCCAACTTGAGAATGGCGCATTGGCCGGTCAATCCCAATTCAGCCAGGGCATGCTCGAGGTAGCAGTAGGCGGCCGCGGAAGTGATGAAGCCCAGACGCGCGAGGGCGGTGTTGGAGTCTTTGGGTCGGATGGTCCGGTTGGCGCCGAGTCGGCGGGCGCCGGCCCAGAGCCGGGCGAAGCGTTCGGGGAGGTTTTGTTCCTTGCGCCAGGTGCGGGGTGGCAGCAGGACGTTACGCTCGAAATCGATGGTGGCGGTGTCCAGAGTGGTCTGCTGGCGGGTATTGACGGCGGGGAACTGGTTAGGGAAGACCGTGACGCTGCCGCCACCGTCGGCTTGATTGGTGGTGACGAGGTAGCCGATGTAGAGTTCGCTCTCGCGTGAGAGGGTGAAGGCGAGGTTGATCCAGTCTTTGAGTTCCTGCGCGTCGCTGGGTTCGAGCACTGGCATCATCAGGTGCTTGGCGATGTAGCGCGAGTCCGCCGGCACCTGCGTCGAGTCGCTCCACGGATCGTCGCCCAGGACGATTACCGCGCCGCCTTCGGGGTGAGCCCCGACGAGGTTACCCAAAGCGAGGGCATCGGCGGCGACGTGGACGCCGACACTCTTCTGGAGGGCGATGGCTCGCAAGCCGTGCATTTGGGAGCCATTGACCATCGCGGCTCCGAGGGCTTCGTTGTTGGCGATGGTGGCCCGAATTCCATGTTCACGAAGGAGCTCGGCGATGTCTTGGGCGGTGTCGAAAAACCCGGCGATCGGCGAGCCCGGGTAGCCGGTCCAGAGATGCGTGCCGCCTTGGGTTTCGAGACAGCCCTTAACCAACAACTCGTTCCCGGTAAATACTTCTCTACCAGAATCTTTTGTGAATCTCGGATCGACTTTCACCGCAGGGAGTTTTCCATCTTTCACGGGCCAAGGCAAGTATTGACTTAGGCTGGGCGCCGCGCCAGGGCAAGGTGGTATTTTCACGAACCGGCTGGCGGCGGGGCCCAAGTGCCGGATGAGCTTTGAATGTGGGCGGTGGAGGCGCCGTCGAAGACTGGTGGACATGGGATGGACTCAGGGTCGGCCGCCAAGTCTTAACCCGGTTGAAGTCGTCATGAAGCATTACATCATTGTGTCGCGCGACGCCGCTTTTACGTTGATCGAGTTGCTGGTGGTGATCGCGATTATTGCGATCCTGGCGGCGATGTTACTGCCGGCGTTGTCCAGTGCCAAGCAGGCCGCCCAGCGCATCGCTTGCGCCAACAACATCCGGCAGCTCGGGATCGCCAACCAGCTCTATGCCCAGGACAACGAGGGCGCGCTGGGGCCGCGTGGCCGACCTCGCTGGCCCACCCTCCTGTGGAGCGACTACCAGAGTCTCCCGGTTCTGCTCTGTCCTTCGGACCCCAAGTCCCCGTCGCCGCACACGGACGAGACCAACACCAACTTGCCGGCCGACTCAGCCCCGCGCAGCTACGTCATGAACGGGTGGAACGATTATTACACGGTCAATTTCAATCTCAAACCCGATTACCTGGGCATCGCGCTCCAGCCGGTCAAGGATACCATGATCGATTTCCCATCCGATACCGTGGTTTTTGGGGAGAAGCTGCACGATTGGGGGCTCTTCTACTACGACTGGCTGGAGACCGATGACATCCGCTTGCTGGACCAGAGCAAACACAGCAGCGGCATGCGGCCGGGAGCCCAGGGCAGCGGCGGATCGAATTATTCCTTTGCCGACGGCAGCGTGCGCTTTCAGAAGTTCGGCCAGGTATTTGTCCCGATCAACATGTGGTTCATCGTGGACGCCTGGCGGACAAACAGCACGGCGGTGCCCTGATCCGCCGGCACGCGCCGCCGGCCGGTCGCGCGCTATTCCTCTGGCGGC
>JAGWYX010000161.1 GCA_018969165.1 Verrucomicrobiota bacterium | reverse complement strand
TTTTCGCCTTGCCACTTCGCCAGATGATGCTGCCCTTGGCGGGGCGCCGGCCGGTCAATTCGCAAAATCGAGCCATAAACGTTCCGTTTCTAAAAAGGTTTGGAAAGGTGCCCTACCGCGGCGGCCGGTGCAAGCCCGAAATTCTTCAATGATCGGTCTTCATCGGCCAGCCGGCGGCCAGCATGCCCTTGTAACCGCCCAGGATCGAATAGACGTTGCGATACCCCATCTTCTGCGCCGCCTCGGCGGTCAGGGCCGACCGGTAGCCCCCGCCGCAGTACATCAGGATTTCGGTGTCCGGATCGGGAAAGGTCTTCTCGAGGTCGCGCTCGAAGATGCCCTTGCCGAGATGGACGGCCTGGGCGGCGTGCCCGTTTTGCCACTCGTGGTCCTCGCGCACATCCATCAGGATGGTCCGTGGATTCTTTTCGAGCCGGGCCCTGGCCTCGGCGACGCTCAGTTCCTTGATGCCCACCCGGGCGGCATGAACGATCTTCAAAAAAGCTGGTGAATGGTCCATGTCACCCACCATAATTGCCGGCGCCCTCCGGTCAAATGAATTCCGGCCTTGCCGCCGGCCGAGCCCGCGTCAATGCAGATGCAGGGAATCTGTGGCAATCGTCGGCCGCCGCGGTATAGTGGGCCGCAGGCGATGCCTATGGACATTACGAACTTGAATCAACTCGCGCCGTTCGTCACCAAAGACGGCTCGGAAATCCGGGAGCTGTTGGCCTACCGCAACTCCGGGATCCGTTGCCAAAGCCTGGCGGAGGCTCGAGTCCCTGCCGGCGGTTCCACGCAGGAACATTACCACGTTCGCGCCGAGGAGATTTATTACATCACGCACGGGCGTGGACGGATGCGGATCGAAGGGGAGACGCGCGCGGTCCGGGCTGGTGATGCCATCGCCATTCCGCCTGGCCGGCGGCACAAACTCTGGAATAGCGGGCGCGCGGTGCTGCGGTTGCTGTGCTGTTGCGCGCCGGCTTACGAGCATGACGATACGATTCTGACCGAACCGACGGCCGCAGCATTGGCGTGCCGACGCCGGACGGCGGGGGCTGCCCATGAACGGCAGCCCGCCCGCGGCCGTCAACCCCGTTTGAGAAATGCAGCCTAAGCGCGTTCGCCTGTTCATCAAACCGTATTGCCCGTGGTGCCTGCAGGCGATGGACTGGCTGGATAAGCAGGGGATTGATTACGAGCCGCTGGACGTGATTGCCGACGAAGCGGCCTATCGCGAGATGCTGCGGCTTTCGGGTCAAACACTGGCGCCGGTGATCGAGGTCGATGGCCAGGTCCTAGCCGACTTTGGCGCGCGCGAGTTGGCCGCCTTCTGGAAACGACTTTCCCTCGCGTGAATCCCACCACTTCTCCCCCCGCCCGCCGCCCGCGGTTGCCCGACTGGTTCCGCCTGCGGCTGCCGACCTCGGACGTGTTCTGGCAAACCCGCAATCTGCTCGAGGACCTGCGCCTCCACACCGTCTGTGAGAGCGCCCGGTGCCCGAACCATTGGGAGTGCTGGAGCCGCGGCACGGCCACGTTCATGATTGGCGGCGACCGTTGCACCCGCGCGTGCGGCTTTTGCGCGGTCACCACCGCCCGGCCGTTCGCCTTGGACGGCGACGAGCCGACGCGCGTAGCCGAGGCCACGCGCCGATTGGGGCTGCGGCACGTGGTGATCACGGCCGTCGCGCGCGACGACTTGGAGGACGGGGGCGCGGAGCATTTCCGGCAGACGATCGAGGCGGTGCACCAGGCCAACCCGCGGACCGTCATCGAGGTCCTGGTGCCGGACTTCAATGATTGCGACGCGGCGATCGACGCCGTGCTGTCCGCGCGACCCGACATCTTCAATCACAACCTGGAGACGGTGCGCCGCCTCACGCCCACCGTCCGGTCACGGGCGACTTACGATCGTTCGCTGCGCGTGCTCGAGAAGGCCAAGGCACGGGTCGGCGCCGGTTATTATACGAAGTCAGGGCTCATGCTCGGCCTGGGCGAGACCGAGGCGGAATTGCTGGACGCGCTGGCCGACCTGCGCGGCGTCGGATGCGATCTATTGACCCTGGGGCAGTATCTCCAGCCGACGGCGCAGCACCTGCCGGTGGTCGAGTTCATTTCGCCGGAGCAGTTCGCGGCCTATGCGGCGACGGGGCGCAAGCTGGGTTTCACGCATGTCGCCAGCGGGCCGCTGGTCCGCAGTTCGTACCACGCCGACGAGGTATCGGTGCCTCAACGCAGTTTTGGCAACGCCACCAGGTGCGAAAAGACGTAAAGGGCGCCCACGGCGACCAGCGCCAGCAGGACGAGGGCCAGCAGGGTCGCCGCCCGCTTCAGCCAGCGCCCTTGGCGCAGCGCCCGTTCGGTACTCTCGCTCTGCTGCCGCATGAACAGGTCGAACTCGCGCTCGACTTGGATGGCCGGCAGGACCTCCTCGCGAAGCTGCAACGTCCGCCAGGCACCCTGAAGATCGCCGAAGCTGGCGGGCAGTCGCGGCCGGACCTCCGCCGCGGCGTCCGCAAAAGGAGGGTGACGCCAGAATTCCGCGGGCTCCTGCGTCCATAGCCGTGTGAGGCCATGATTCCGGGCCAGGACCTGGAGGCGTTCCCAGAGCAGCGCCCGCAGGGCCTCGCCGTCCTCCGGGCGGCCGAACACCTCGCCATGCACCTGGCCCTGGCGGCCGTCGATCCGCAGCCCAAGGGCGCCGAGCAACTGTCCGTCCGCCGCCACGGCCACTTGAAACTCCGTGAGCCGTTTTTCGAGCGCGTCGGCGGGGAACTGGTAGTGTTCCCAGAGCCGACGCAACCGCTGGAGGTCATCGAGGTTGGCCCGTCGGACCTGGACGGTAGCGAGGTTCATAGGACCGTCTGTCGTCGAGCCTGGGAGCCCTTCCCGATCAAGTCAAGCCCGGGAGTTCGGCCGGAAGATTTTGGTGGCAAAAGGCGCCGGTTGCGCCAATGTCTGCCGCCTTGACGATTTGAAAGGCGCGACCGCGCATGACAGTACCGGCCACAACCGTCGCCCGCATGAGACCACGCAGCTTGCTTGGGGTACTGACCTTTTTGGGCCGATACCCGGGGCAGGTGGCGCTTTGCGTCATGCTGCTGCTGGGCGTCATCGCGATCGAGATGATCCTGCCCCAGATTCTGGGGGAGGCCATCAACGGGCTGCGGCAGCACGTTCAACTCGGCGTGCCTTTTGCGCCGTCGGTTTACGCCACGCTATTCGTGGCCTTGGCGCTGGTCCGGGCGGGATTGGGCTTCCTCCTCGGGCCGGTCCGCAACCGGCTGGTGCAGCAGGCCCTCGGCGACCTCCGCGCGGCCCTTTACGACGCCATTCAGCGCCTGGCCTTCCAGTACCATGACCGTGCCAACACCGGCGAACTCATTTCCCGCTCCACCACCGACGTCTGGCGGCTCCAGGACTTTTTCTTCGCCTGCCTGTTTTTGAGCTTCGACATTGCCGCGTCGCTGGTCGCCACCGTGTGGTTGATCTTCGCCGTCTCGACCACCCTGGGGTGGATCACGTTGCTGACCATCGTGCCGACGGTCGGCCTGATCGGGTTTTACGCCAGCAAGCTTCAGCCGCAGTGGCGCAACGTGCACGACCTGCACGGCGCGATGACCGCTGTGGTCCAGGAAAATATCGCCGGCGTCCGCGTGGTCAAGGCCTTCGCCCGCGAAAATTCGGAGATCTTCAAGTTCCGCGGCCGGAAGGAAATCTTTCTCAACGCGCTATTGGACACCGTGAATTACTGGGCGGCGCGGGTGCCGTTCGCCCAGTTTGTTTTTGGACTGAGCCTGCCGTTGATCCTGTGGGCGGGCGGGCGCCAGGTGATCGGCGGTCAACTGCAGATCGGGGACCTGGCCAAGGTGGTCTTTTACCTCATGGCCATCGGTCACCGTGTCGGCGCGGTGGGCCAGTTCACCAACATCGTGCAGACCGCCAGCGCCAGCGCCGAGCGCATCCTGGAGGTTATCCATGAACCGCAGGTGATCCGCACTGGCCGGCGCCGTTTCCCGGCCGGCAACGGCGCGGTGGAGTTTGACCAGGTCGGGTTTCAATATCGGGCAGGGCCGGCCTCGATCGCGGACGTCACCTTCCGCGTCGAACCGGGCCAGACCGTGGCGATTGTCGGGCCGACCGGCTCCGGCAAGACGACGCTGGTCAACCTGATCCCGCGGTTCTACGACGTGACGCGGGGGCGCGTGCGGATCGAGGGCGTGGATGTGCGTGAGCTGGACCTGCGCGCGTTGCGGAACAGCGTCAGCGTGATCTTCCAGGAGACCTTCCTGTTCAGCGCCACGGTGGCCGAGAACATCGCTTATGGCCGGCCCCAGGCCGGGCGCGCAGAGATCGAGGAATGCGCGCGCCTGGCCCAGGCGCATGAGTTCATCGCCGAATTGCCCGACGGCTACCACACCGTGGTCGGCGAGCGCGGGGTCACCCTCAGCGGCGGTCAGAAGCAGCGCATCGCCATCGCCCGCGCCTTTCTCATGAACCCGCGGATTCTGATCCTGGACGATGCCACGGCGAGCGTGGACGCCCGGACCGAGCGCCTGATCCGCGAGGGCCTGCGCCGCCTGTGCCGCGGCCGCACGACCTTTGTGATCGCCCATCGCCACTCGACGGTCCAGCATGCCGACTGGATTCTGGTCCTGAAGGCCGGCCGCGTCGTTGAGCGTGGCAGCCATTCCCAACTTTTGGGCGCCGGCGGCTTTTATGCCGCAATTGTCGCCCAGCAACTCCAACCCGCCGCGGACGTCCTGAGCCCGTCATGATCCCGTTTCATGAACCGGGTGGCAGCGGACTTCAGTCCGCTCCATCTGATCACCAAAGAATTGGAGCCGGCTCACGTCGGCTGCTACCGGGCGGGGAAGGACGCCTCCTCTCCCCGGCCCTCACCTCGGCTGCCAGCGGAGGAGAGGGTGCCCGGAGGGCGGGAGAGGAGGTGCCGCGGTTCCTGGTCCCATCGCATGAGCGATCGCGCAAGGCGCCTTCCCATGAACCTCGGTTCGGTAGGGCTGCGGCCTCCGGCCGCGCCGCTTGTGGATTTGACGACGGCGCGCCGGGATGGCCCCGCCCCACTTCCGGGAAGGCTGAGTTGCCGCTCGGCCGAGCGGCGAAGCCGACGCAGGCTCAAGCCCGCGGCCACGGGCGACAGGCGGCGCGGCGGCGCCGACGGACGTCGCTTGCTTCGGGACGGCTCTGGGTTCAGGGCCGCGGGGCACATCGACTTTGGAATTCCGGCGCCTTGCCTCGCCCGTGACCATGGCCTCTCGCGACGACATTTTGCTGGAGGAAGCCTTCGCGCAAAAGCCAATGAGCCGGGCGACCTTCGCGCGGCTGGCCGGGTATTTGCAGCCCTACCGGCGCACGCTGGTGTTGAATCTCGGGTTCACGATCCTGGCGACGATTTCGCAGCTCCTGGGACCGAAGTTCATCCAAGTGGGCATGGACCGTTACCTGACGCACTGGACCACGGCGGTGGGGGCGACGCGCGGCCTCCTGCTCGTCAGCGCGGTGTACCTGTCCAATCTCCTGGTTGGCTGGGGCCTCTCGGTGGCGCAGGTCAAAAGCGCCATCGCCGTGGGCCAAGGCGCGATGAACGACCTGCGCACGGCGGTGTTCGAACATATCCAGCGGCTTTCGCTCAATTACTTCGACCGGACCCACCAGGGGCGCATCCTCAACCGGGCCGACACAGACATCGACTCGCTGGACCGGGTGATGACGTGGGGGTTGAGCCAGATGCTGGCCAGCGGGTTGACCCTGGCGGGCGTGATCCTGCTGATGCTGCAGTACGACTGGCGTTTGTGTCTGGCGGTCAGCGCCGTTCTCCCGCCGCTGGCGTTGGCGACGCATCTGTTTCACCGGTTCGGCATGCGCGCCTACCGCCGGCTGCGCGAGCAATCCTCCCGAATCACCGCCGCCATGGCGGAGAACATCACCGGCGTCCGGGTCGTTCAGGCCTTCACGCGCGAGGAAGAAAACCTGGCCCGGTTCCAGCAGATTCAAGGCATCTACTTCGACCGGTTCCTGGATGCCGCCCGTGTTTTCCACACCTACATGCCGTTCCTGGGATTGATGTCCGGGGTCGGCGTGGCGATCATCCTCGGTTATGGCAGCACCCTGGTCCTGCAGCGGGAGATCACGGTCGGGGCGTTGGCCGCCTTTGTCCTGTACCTGGGGATGTTCTTTGGACCGATCCAGACGATGGGCGACCTCTACAACGCCGTGCTCTCGACGGCGGCCAGCGCCGAGCGCATCTTTCAATTGCTGGACACCGTTCCACAGGTCCAAAACCGGCCTGACGCCGCGCCGCTGCCGGCCCTGCGCGGTCACCTCGTGTTCGACCACGTGTTCTTCCGTTACGACACGACGCCGGCGGACACCTGGGTGCTCAAGGATCTGTGCCTCGAGGCCAAACCTGGCGAGACGATCGCCCTGGTGGGCGCCACGGGTTCCGGCAAGACCAGCATCATCAGCCTGATCGCGCGCTTTTACGAACCGCAGCGTGGCCGAATTCTGCTGGATGGCCTGGACCTGCAGGCCGCCACGCTCGAATCGGTGCGCACGCAAATCGGCATCGTCACGCAAGAGAATTTCCTGTTCACCGGCAGCGTGATGGAAAACCTCAAATTCGGCCGAGCGGAGGCGACGGACCAGGAGGTGATCGAGGCAGCGCGCACCCTCGGCGTTGACGACATCATCCAGCGATTTGCGGACGGCTACCAGGCCCCGGTGGCGGAGCGTGGGGCCAATTTCAGCGCCGGCGAACGGCAGTTGCTTTGCTTCGCGCGGGCACTGGTAGCGCGCCCGCACATCCTGATTCTGGACGAGGCGACCAGCGCGGTGGACCCGCAGACGGAGCGGGTGATCCAGCACGCCCTGGAGCGGTTGTTCGAGCGCCGCACCTGCTTCGTCATCGCCCACCGCCTTTCAACCGTGCGGCACGCCCACCAAATCCTGGTGCTCAGCCAGGGCGAAGTCGTCGAGCGCGGGTCGCACGAAACCTTGCTGGCCCGGGATGGATCCTACGCGCGGCTGCACGCGGAGTTCGCCCGGCATTCGAGTCCTTGAACCGTCCAACCTGCGGTTATCAGGTCAGGTCTTGGCGCCGCTTTCGCAGGCGGTGTTTTCCCTTCAAGGACTCGACGAGCCAGGCGCGCAAAGTGAGCGGAGGACTCGGGTTGGCGCCAAAGGCGACCGGGGCTACTGCGCCCGCTTGGCGGTCATGCCGCCCTCGCCGACCGAGATTTTGACGGATGCGGGTTTGCCGTCGTCGGTGAGCTTGAAGTCGCATTGGACATCGGTGGTTTTGGCGAAGAACGTCGTGCGGGACTCGGCGAACAGGGTGAACGGCACGTCGCCCAGGTGCACCACCAGTTGGTGGCCGTCGCGCGTGATCCGCACCTGGTTGTTCCGTCCCATCTCATACGTGCCAGCCAAGGTATCGAGGTAGGCGTCGGAGAAGGTGAACTCCTTGCGGCCGGGATGCCCGAGTTCGCGCACCCAGATATTGCGAAATTT
>JAGWYX010000160.1 GCA_018969165.1 Verrucomicrobiota bacterium | reverse complement strand
CCAGTTCGGTGAGCGCCTGGTCTTCCTCCGCAAAGCTCGGGGACGAGACGCTGACGTGCGTTTGCGAGCCGATGGCCATCACCGGAACGCCTTGCGCCTGCAAGGACCTGATCAGCGAGATCAATTTGCGGCGTTTCGCCGGGCGCTCGAGCCCGTACTCGTTGTAGCGGAGGATGGCCTGCGGATCCGCTTCGTGGGCGTAGGCAAACGCCTTGGCGATGTAATCCGGCCCGATGATCTGGAGCCAAAGCGAGTTCCGCAGCAGGTTCGTCCCGCCGTCGGCGATGGCTTCGTTGACCACGTCCCAGACCTTGATTTTGCCCTGGTAGCGGCCGACCACGGTGTGGATGTGATCGCGCATCCGCTGGAGCAACTCGTCGCGTGACGCTCGAGGTCCGTTGTAACCGAAGCCGCCGCGAAAACCGCCGCCAAACCTGCCACCGCGGGACACATTGGTTCCAGCGGCGCTCGTGGCGGCGCCGGCTTCCGCTGACCGAGTGTTCGTCAGCCCGGGCGGCGGATTAGTTCCTCGGAAGACCCAGAACGGTGTCTGGCCGTGCCAGACCAGGGTGTGCCCGACGAGATACAGGTGATTGCTTAAACCGAAGTTCACGAAGGCGTCGGCCGGGCCAAAATCATAGCCGTCGGCGCCTTCCCGCGGGTGAATGCGGCCCCACTTCAGGTCGTTCTCCGGGGAGATTTGGTTGAACTGTGCTCGGATCAGGGCAAGGTCGCGATCGACCTGTTCCTGGGTCCGGTTGAAATAGGGAGTCCGAACCGCAGCGCCCGTCGCCGTGGCGCGATTAATAGCCGCACCGACGTAGAAATGCTGTTTGTAGGCGTCCTTCAGCGCGGGCAGGCCGGCCGGCTGTGGTGCTGCCCCCACGGGAACCAGCAGCAGAACGAGCACGCTCAATACGGTCTTCGGATTTCTCATTGGCTTAGGATGATTCATTGCGAAGCCGTTTCACAGCCCGTTCGAGAACTGCGAATGACGCCGTCCACGGGTTTTCAACGGCCTGTTCACCTCCAACTTCTCCCCGCGCGCGATCGCGGGTTGTGGTGCAATGTCCGCGGCGTCCTTCGCATTGCGATCCTGCGCGGCCACGTCAAGAGAGGCCTCCTGATCGCTGCTTAAAAACAGGGACAAAGACCGCCATTGCGACGCGGTTGGAAGATCGAACCGACGCGTTGGGTCCGCCGACATCCCTCGACCTTTACCAAGACTCCCCGCAACTCGCAAGATCTAGCGAGGCGCGCCTCAGACCTCAAGCCACCGTTGCCGTGCGTCTTCGGTTTTTCGTTTCCTTCGTCCGATCCCTCTGCGCGCCTCGCTCCTAGATTCCTGGAAGCGCCAAGCGAAGAGAAGAAGGACCAAAACTCGATCTGGTCGCAAAGCGTTCTTGGGTTCAAGGAATCTAGAGACCAGATTTACAGCCTGCCGACCAGATCGTGCCTGGCTCATTGGACGGCAGTGCGGGAGGCCGTCAGCCGCCACACGCTCACGCACGTCCTGGTCCTGTCCCCAGCCGGGGCTTCGGTGCGATTCTACCGGGCAGTCCGGCGGTAGGCCGGAGCGAGCAGGCGCCAGCGAAATTGCTTGCCGCCATCTTGGGCCAGGGCATAGTAATCCACGGTTGCCGCAAGGCTGAATAAAGCCCGGGCGACAGGGCTCGGAACGACAGCGGTTCACGGCGGGAGATCGTCCGGGGACCCGTCGGATTGCAGCCGCGGCGGCAACGAAGGTGGCATGGCTGGATAGCTCAGTCGGTAGAGCAGAGGACTGAAAATCCTTGTGTCGGCGGTTCAATTCCGTCTCCAGCCACCAACCCTACGTCCCCGGCAGCATCCAGGAGCACATCGCCCGCACGGGTTCGACGACGAGCCAGGCGAAAGCGGTGCCAAACATTTGCCTGCGTTTTTGACCGCCGTATCCGACCGCGCCGTTTGTGGGGGTTGCAATCGGCGCGCAGTTTCCGCTAGCGTGGTGCGCCATGCGGGTCAACTACTGGCTGATGGCAATTTGGGTTCTGGGCGGGTGCACGGTCCCGCCGGTCGCGCGCGCCACGGACGACGTTTCCACCAATCGGGCGCCGCAGAGCGGGCTGCCCCAAGGGCCCGGCCTGGCGGCACGCTACCCCGCCGACGCCGGGATTGCCGATGATCCCGCCGTGATCTTCGCCGACGACTTCGAGCGTGGCGAGTTGGGGGCGCGCTGGGACGAAAAGACCGCAGGCAACGTCCTCAGCCTGGCCCCGGCGGACGGCGGGGGGTGCGGACAGCGCTGCCTGAAAGTGGAGGCGCGCCTCGGGGAAAACCAGGGTGGCGGGCTCACCAAATGGTTCGCGCCGGGGGCGGTGGTGTTCGTGCGGTTTTACGTCCGGTTCGACCGCAACTGCGATTACGTTCATCACTTCGTGACCTTGCGCGCCAACAAAGGCGCGCGCGGCGCCGACAAGTGGAGCGGGTTCGGCGGGGCCGGGGTGCGTCCGGTGGGCGACGAGCGGTTCTCCACCGCGCTGGAGCCGTGGGGCGACTGGGGTCGTTGGCCGGCGCCGGGAAAGTGGAACTTCTACAGCTACTGGCACGAGATGAGCGTGTCCGGTGACGGCAAGTATTGGGGCAATTCGTTCCTGCCGGCAGGGCAGGAGGTCATCCCGAAGGACCGTTGGATTTGCGCCGAGTTCATGCTCCGGGAGAACACGCCCGGCCAACCGGACGGCGAGCAGGCGTTCTGGATCGACGGCCTTTTGCTCGGTGACTGGCGCGGCATGAACTGGCGCAAGACCGAGTCGCTCCATGCCAATGCGCTCACGCTGGAGTCCTATGTCACCGATCGCTGGACCAAGAACCGGACCAACACTGTCTATTTCGACGACGTCGTGATCGCACGCGAGTATATCGGACCGGTGCGGCGGAAATGAGTCCTTGAACTCGAGCCAGGGCAGGTTGCCGGCTGGGGTTTATGGACATGGGATTTCGGGCGCATAAACCAATCACCCCGGCCAAATTGTCGCGCGCGCTGGCGGCCTGTGGCCTCCATGGCCCGCCGGCGCCGGCCAAGGATGACCCGCCACCGGCGGACCCGACGGACCCGGGCACGAAGGAACACGGTCCAGTAGCGGGACCGGCGCTGATCTACGTGGTGGCCGACCAGCCGCGGGTGGCGGAATTGATCAGCGGGGCGATGGCGCGCTGCGAGTATCGAACGGAGACATTTCTGAGCGCGACCCAAGCCCTGGCGGCGTTCGGGGCGGCCTCGTCCAAGCCACGCATTCTCATCACGGATTTTTCCATGCCGGAGATGGACGGCCTGGAGTTGATGCGGCGATGCCGGCAGGAGTCTCCGCAACCGAAGGTCAGCCTGATCAGCGGGACGCGAAACTGGGCGTGCACCTGACCAAACCGTTCACGCCGGACCGCCTGTTGGCCGAGGTCACCGCCTTGCTGGAATCTCGGGCCGACGCCAGCGTCCCTGGATTGTGAAAGTGGCGGCGCCTCGCTGGAAAATGCCCTTGCTTTGGTCCCCGGCTGGAGCCAGATTCAAACGGCTTGGGCGCCGTTGCAATGCTTCCATTTCAGATCATTTTCAACCCCACCAGTGCGGCGGAGTTGGCCCGGATGCCCAAAGAGCTGCAGTTATATATCCTGGGCGAATTCCGCGGGCTGCCGCAGGAGGCCATGAGCACGGACCTGGCGCGCTACGGCAAGCTCGAACGCGCCGGGCGGATCCTCCATCGCTTCCGGCTCGGCGATTACCGGGTCTATTTCGAGCGGCACGACCTGGGCGTGGTGGTCCACCGCATCCTGAGCCGCAATACTCTGAAGGATTTCCTGTTCCGGTCCAGCCTGCCCACCGGCGAAGACGAGGCCCTGCAGGGCAACCCCAAGTTCTGGGACCTGATCGAGACCGCGCGCACCGCCTCCGCGAAACACTGAAGGAGGACCATCGCGGAGACGCAGAGGGTCGATCACGGAAGCACGGAGCTTCCGCCCTTGCGCGTCATTTGTGCACTTCGCGGCTGCTCCCCCACTCCGCTCAGTCCGCGGCTTTCTTCGACGTTGGACTTAAGTGACGTCCTCGCCGAGCTCGACGTTCCAATAGGCCAGGTCGATGAAGTGCTTCCAACTGTCGTGGCAGTGCGAGCCGAGGTTGACCTGGATGAAGGGGCGCCACTTTGGGCGTTTGGGCCTGCGGATCAGGCGCATGCCGGCCTCCTGCGGGGTGCGATTGGCCTTCTGGGTGTTGCAGCCGACGCACGAGCAGACAATGTTCTCCCAGGTCGTCGGCCCGCCGCGATCGCGCGGGATGACGTGGTCCAGATTCAACTCGCTGCGGTCGAAAACCCGGCCGCAATACTGGCAGGTGTTCTTGTCGCGCTCGAAGATATTATGCCGGGTGAACTTGACCTCTTTCTTGGGCATGTGGTCGAACACCACCAGGAGGATCACCCGCGGGATGCGGATCCGGAACGAGATGGTGTGCACACTCTCCGGATGCGGTTGTTGGCGCGAGAAATCGCGCCACTCCCAGAAGTTATAAGTCTGGAACGAGCCGTCGATCCCGCTCATCACGACCTGGGCGTGACCTTGAAAGAGCAGCGCCAGGGCCCGGCGGGCGGTGCAGATGTTGACGGCCTGCCACAAGCGATTGAGCACCAGGACGTGCTGATTCAAAGCCGAGCTCATAGTGCGCTCCAATTGGGGCGCAAACTAGCACAGGCCGCGCCGGAGTGTCAATGGCTGCAATCACATTGCCAAGCCCCGCGTTTGTCCGGTATAGTAACCTCACATGAAACGTTGTCTTGCCTTGCTCGCCGCCCTGTGGCTGACGGCCCCGTCGCTCCTGGCTTACACCAGCCCGGACGACGAATACATCCGGATCTATAACCTGATAATGCAGGCCGACGGGCTGGCTCAAAACGGGCAACCGATCGCCGCTTACCAACAATACCAGGCGGCCCAGGAGGGGCTCAAGAACCTGCGGAAGAACAGCCCGGCCTGGAATGAAAAGGTCGTCGATTTTCGCCTGCGCTACGTCGCCGAGAAAATGGCCGAGGTCGCCACCAAGGTTCCGCCCGGCGCGTTGCCTGGATCGGCACCCCCACCCGGCACCCCGGCGAAAGTCGTGTCGGCGGAGGAACTGCAGAAACAGGTGCAATCCCTGCAGGCGGAATTGCAGCGGGTGGACGGGGAACGAACGCGGCTGGCCGCCAAATTGAAAGAGGCCCTCTCGGCTCAACCGGCGGCGGTCGATCCGCGGGCATTGGCCCGGGCGGAGGCAGATGCCCGGGCCCTCCAAAAGGCTAACGACCTGCTCAAGGTGGAGCTGGAGCAATTGAAGGCCAAGCCGGCCGAGCAACGGCTGGAGGCGTTGCAGGCGGAGAACCAGGTTTTGAAGCGGCAAGTGGCGGCACGCCAAACCAACGCCAGCGGCAGCACCGCCCACAGCCCGACACCGGCCCGCCTGAGCCAGCAGGCGGCGGCGCAGGATGCCGAACTGGCCAGCCTGCAGCGCGAGAAGACGGCCCTTGAACAGCAATTGCTCGAGGCGCGAAAACTATCCGAGGCCAACGCACAGCGACTGGCCGCGCTGCAGCAGAAGTTGACGGCCGCCTCCAAAAAGACCGGGCGCCGGCGCCGCTCCGAATTGGCGGCTGAAGACCGGTTGGCCGAGGAGGAGATCGCCGTGCTCCGCGCGCGCCTGGCGGTGTTGGAGGCGCGCAAAGTCCCCTACACATCGCAGGAACTGGCCCTGTTCAAAGGGACCAAAGGGGCGGAAGCGGCCGCGGGCGGGGCAACGGCGAGTCCGGCGCTCCAGGCGGAGGTCAAACCGACGCCGAAGCCGGCGCACGAACCACCAGCGGAGGCGCGACCGCTGCTGGCGGAGGCGCGGCGGCTCTTCAACGCCGGCCGTTACGCGGAGTCGGAAACGAACTATGAACAGGCGCTGCGCCTGGACGAGCATGACGCCTTCGTGCTGGCCAACCTGGCCTCGGTGCAACTGCAGATGGGCAAGTTAACCGCAGCAGAGGCGAACACCAAGCGCGCCCTCGCCGAGGCGCCCAACGACGGGTTCGCCTTGTACGTCCTGGGGGCGCTCCGGTATCGGCAGGATCGCTATGACGAGGCGCTGGATGCGCTGAGCCGCTCCGCCAAGCTGGAGCCGGACCAGGCCTTTACCGAGAACCTGCTCGGGGCGGTGCTGATCCAGAAAGGGTTGCGGGATCAGGCGGAAACAGCGTTTCGCAAGGCGGTCCAATTATTCCCCGACTACACCGAAGCGCACATGAACCTGGCCCGGATCTACGCCCTGCACCAACCCCCGTTACGGGCGCTGGCTCGATTCCATTATCAGAAGGCCCTGGACACCGGCGCCGCCAAGGATCCGGGCCTGGAAAAATTTTTCGCGGAAAACGCGGTTGGAGCCGAGGCGAAGTAGGCGGCCGCGGGAGGGGCCGGGGAGGCAAACGGCTCGCGCCCGACCGCCCCTCGCCCTTCCGGTCTCCGAGGCGCAGGACGGTTGACGCGGCAGCTCGAGACGCCAGGGCGAGGGTTGTCGAACATCCTTAACCCTTTCGCCACGGCATCGTCTAACCAGCAGACAAACGCTGGCATTTTGGCGCGTCATGTCCGAGACTGCATCCATGCGCACGGTCAAATGGCTCGTCGGGCTGATCATCCTTGGCGGGGGCGGCGGTTTTGCGTACCGCTACTGGCAGCAGCATGAAGCCCGCGGCCCCGAATCCCAGACCGTCAAGGTCGCCCGCGGCCAACTGATCCAGGCCGTCACCGCGACGGGCACCTTGAACCCCGTGGTCAATGTCCAGGTGGGCAGCCAGTTGTCGGGAATCATCGACAAGCTCTATGCGGACTGGAACTCGCCGGTGAAGGAGGGCGAGGTGATCGCGCAGCTCGATCCGGCCACCTTTCGGGCGACGCTGCACCAAGCCGAAGGGAACCTGGCCAACGCCAAGGCGGTGCTCGAGCTGGCGCAAATCGAGGAGCGCCGCCAGAAGACTCTGCTCCAAAACCATCTGATCGCCCAGGCCGATTACGACCAGGCCCTGGCCAACCTGCACGAGGCCGAGGCGCAAGTCAAAATCAACGAGGCCAGCGTCGAAAACGCCAAGGTGAACCTCGACCGCTGCACCATCTACTCGCCAACCAACGGCGTCGTCATCTCGCGCAATGTCGATGTCGGCCAGACCGTGGCCGCCAGCCTGGCTGCGCCGACCCTGTTCGTCATCGCCAATGACCTCTCCAAAATGCAGATCGACGCCAACGTGGCCGAGGCGGACATCGGCGGAGTCGAGGTGGGACAGGACGTGGATTTCACCGTGGACGCGTTCCCGTACCGCACGTTTCATGGCAAGGTGACCCAGGTGCGCAACGCGGCGATCACGGTGCAGAACGTCGTGACCTACGACACCGTCATCGGGGTCAACAACCAGGACCTGAAGCTGCGCCCGGGCATGACCGCCAACGTGTCCATCATCATCGCGCGCCGCGATAACGCCTTGCGCATCCCCAATGCGGCGCTGCGTTTCCGGCCGCCGGAAGAATTGGCGGC
>JAGWYX010000159.1 GCA_018969165.1 Verrucomicrobiota bacterium | reverse complement strand
CTGGGCCTGTCCTCCGCCAACCCGCTTTACGTGATCGAGCTGGACGCCGATCGCAACCGCGTCGTCGTCGGGGACGATACCGCCCTCGAGCGGGACGCCTTCGAGGTCGAGCGTTGTAACTGGATTCCGTTCGATTCCCCGCCCCCGACGCTCGAAGCGAGCGTCAAGATTCGCTACAACCATCCGGGCACGCCGGCGACCGTCACACCGCGGGCGGACGGCGGCGCGACGGTGAAGCTGCACGTGCCGCAACGGGCCATCACGCCGGGGCAGGCCTGCGTGTTTTACCAGGACGATCTTGTCGTTGGCGGGGGGTGGATCACGCGATCGCCCGAACCTCGGAGACTCGAGTGACCGGATTGGTGAGGTTGCCCCGCAGGCCAGTTCTTTAACCCATCGGACCTCCGTCGCGCGCGTCCTGGCGGACGGCAATGCCTCGGGCCGCCGCTTCCATTCCCCGGTAGGACCGAGCTGCCGCTCGGCCGGGCGGGGCGGCAGCGTCGCCCTACCGGCCCGGCGCCCAGGCCTTGGGGCTGGAAAGGCTCGCGGCCTGGGCGGACGGGCTGGCCACCGCCCCACTGGCAGCTTGGAAAGCCCTGCGCGCGCACTTAGCAAACCTGCTATCGCGCCGTTTTGCTCTGGCGGAGTTGGTCGAGGCCGACGGCCAGGATGATCACCACGCCGATAATGATTTCCTGCATGTAATTGGGCCAGCCCATCTGATTCGAGCCATTGCGCAGCACCGCCATGATCAACGCCCCGATCATCGAACCCAGGATGGTGCCAGTCCCGCCGTTCAGGCTCGCCCCGCCGATGACCACCGCGGCGATGATGTCCAGCTCCAGACCGATCGCCACCGTCGGATCACCCTGGGTCAGCCGCGAGAATTGCATCAGCCCCGACAGGCCGAAGAAAAGCCCGGCCGCGGTGTAGATGACCACTTTCATCAAGGGGACCCGGATGCCGCAGAGCCGGGCGGTGGCTTCATTCGAGCCGATGGCAAAGATGTGGCGGCCGAACACGCTGCGCCGCATCACCACGCCCATCAAGACCGCCAGCGCGATCGCGATCCACACCCCGGCGGGCAGGGGGAACAACCGCCTCGGCTGCGACAGGGCCATGAGGTTGTTGATGGGCGAATCCGGGGCGTTGACGGTCTGGTTGTCGGCCAGCCATTTGGCGACTCCGCGAGCCACACCCATCATGCCGAGGGTCACGATGAACGGCATCATGCGAAAGCCCGCAATGACGACGCCGTCGATCAACCCCAGCAGGGCGCCCGTCAGGACCGTCAAACCGATCGTCTCGACGACCCCGTGTTTCTTGAGAATCAGCGTGGCGCAGACGACACTGGTCAGCGCCACGACGGAGCCGACGCTCAGGTCAATGCCGCCACTGATGATGATCATGGTCATCCCCAGCGCACCAATGGCCACGATGACGGTCTGCGTCAAAATGATTTTGAAGTTGGCCCCGGTCAGAAAATAGGGCCGGACCTCCGAACTCAGCGAGAACAGGCCGATCACCAGCAGCAAACCCAGAAACGGGCCGAAGGCATTCAGCAACGATTTGAAGCGCGGCGGGGTCATGGCTGTCCACGCTCGGCGGCGAGGTTGATGCACCGGAGGGGGTTCATCGCTCCAACATCGCTCACGCCGCTCCCGCCCCGTTCCTGGAGCCGGTGGTCCCGATGGCGGTGGCAATAATGCTGTGCTCGGTCCACTCGGCCGCCGGCCGGATGGCGGAGAGCACGCCGCGGCACATCACCGCGATCGAATCGCACACGCCGAGCAGTTCGGGCAGGTACGAACTGACGAAAATGATGGCCTTGCCTTGCGCCGCCAGCTCGCCCATGAGCCGATAAATCTGCGCCTTGCTGCCGACATCGATCCCGCGAGTGGGTTCGTCCAGGAGCAGAATCCTGGCCTCGTGATGCAGCAGCCGGCCCAGGGCCACCTTTTGTTGATTGCCTCCGGATAATTCGCCGACGGGTTGAGCCGGGTGTTGGGCCCGGACATCCAGGCGCTGCATCCAGTCCTGGGCGACGGCTCGCTGACGGTGGTGGCTGATGAACCCCAGCCGGGCGACCGGCCCGTAGCGCGTGAGGGTCAGGTTGTCGGCGAGACTGCGGTTGAGCATCAAACCTTCTTCCTTGCGGTTCTCACTCAACAAGCCCACGCCTTGCGCCAGGCGCCGCGCCGGGCTGCCGCGCGTGCCCGCGCGCGCGCCGACCCGCACGCTGCCGGCCCGCAGGCGGTCCAGACCGAAACAGGCGCGCAAGGTCTCGGTGCGGCCGGCGCCGATCAGGCCGGCGACCCCGAGAATCTCGCCCGCCCGCAGGGTGAGGCTGACCGACCGCGGTTTGGTTTCGCCGGCCAGATCTTGCAGCTCGAGCACGGGGGCGCCCAGCTCGTGGGGAATGCGAGGATAGATGTCCTCGATCTCGCGGCCGACCATCAGGGTGATGATGTGGTCCAGGTCGGCCCCGGGCATGGCGCCGGTGCCCACACTCTCGCCATCGCGCAGGACGGTGTAGCGGTCGCCGATCCGCTGGCATTCTTCCAGGAAATGACTGATATACACCACACTCACCCCGCGTACCCGCAATCGCTGGATCACCGCGAACAGGTTCTCGGTGTCCACTTGCGTCAGGCTGCTCGTCGGCTCGTCCATGATCAGGACCTTGGGTTGACCAATCAACGCCCGGGCGATCTCCACCAGTTGCTGCTCGGCAATCGTGCAGTCACTCACCGGGGCGGACAGGGGGAGGTGGTCAGCGTGCAACTCGGCCAACGCCCGGCCGGCCAACGCCCGGCGCCGCGCCCGGTTCACCCAGCCCAGCCGGGAAGGTTCCTCGCCCAGCAGGATGTTTTCCTCCAGGCTCAGGTGCGGGGCCAGGTTCAGTTCCTGGTAAATCATCGCGATCCCGCTCCGGCGGGCATGCAGCGGGTCGGCCGGCACAAAGGGTTGGCCCTCCAGTTCGAGATGCCCGGCATCCGGCGTGTAAGCACCGCTGAGGATTTTCATCAGCGTGCTCTTGCCCGCGCCGTTCTCGCCGATCAAGGCGTGGACCTCGCCTGGCTCGACGCTGAAGGAGACGTTCCGCAGCGCGTGAGTCGCGCCGAAACTCTTCCGCACGCCGACCATGCGCAATCGGGGCGTGCTCATTTCAGGTACTGGTCCAGGGGCGGATGCAGCAACTCCTTGATTTCCGGCTGGTCCATGTTCTCGCGCGTGACCAGGGTGACGCCGGTGTCGATGCGTCGCGGCACCGGTTTGCCCCGGAGATGCTCGATCATCGTCATCACCCCGAGGTAGCCCATGCGCACCGGGTTCTGCACCACCAGGCCCTGCACATCGCCGTTCCGCAGGTCGATGACCTCCTGGGTGCCGGCGTCGAAGCCGACCATTTTGACTTTGCCGCCGGCCTTGCCGATGTCGCGGAGGGCCTTGGTCATGGCGATCGAGGCCGGTTCGTTGGGCGCGAAGATGCCGTCCACCTCGCGGCCGAAGCGGTTCAAGAGGTTCTGCGAGGCCTGGTAGGCGGTCTCGCGCGTGGCCCCGGCGTAAACGTCCGACGAGATGATCTTGATGCCCGGATATTTCTTCAACGTGTTCAGGAAACCCGCCTCGCGCAGCTCGGTGCTGGCCGAGCCGACGGCGTAGCGCAGCAGGATGACATTGCCCTTGTCGCCGAGTAACTCGGCCAGGCGTTGCCCCGCCAGCTCGCCGCCCTTGTAATTGTCCGTCGCGACAAAGCTCACATACTTGTCCGACTTCAAATCCGAATCGATGATCACGACCGGGACCCCCGCTTGCACGGCATTGGCCACCGGGCGGACCAGCGCCTGTTCGTCCAGGGGCGCCAGCACGATCCCGCTGACCTGGCGGGTCATGAAGTTCTCGACCACTTGAATCTGCTGGTCACGGTCGTCCTCGCGCAGCGGGCCCTTCCAGATCACGTCCACCTGGAGGCCGCGGGCGGCCAGTTCGTCGCGGGCCTTGAACGCGCCGGCGTTGATCGATTTCCAGAACTCGTGCGTGGTCCCCTTGGGGATGACAGCGATGGTATAAGCGGGTTCGGCCGCCTCCAAGCCGACGGCGATCCCTGCCAATACGGCGGCGCCAGCCAGGCCGCGGACAAGTGATTTCATGCGCGCCACCCTAGGGGAGTGATTTTTTGATTTCAAGGAATCTCTGAACGCAGCGCGCCGACGAGCTGATGCCGGTCAGGTCTTGATGTCCCGCACCTGGAAGACCGTGCAGCCGACGACCAGGAAAGTCAGGTTGAACCCAAACAGCACGCTGAAGGATTCCCCCACCTTCCACCACGGGACCACCGGCGCGAACATGAACTGCCACAGGTTCAGGTGGTAGGTCAGAAACCAGTTCTGGTAATCCTGAAAATACGGGATGTGCTGCAGCACCAGGTTTACGAACAAAAACGACAACGCCAGGATCGTCGCCGCCGCCGGCTTGACGTTGAAGCAGGACAACATGAACCCCAGGCCCATCACCGACACGGCCTCGGTCACCAGCAGCGCGTGGGCCGCCAGGTAATGCCGCAAACCCGCTCCGGGATCGAATACGCCGAAGATGCCCAGCTCGGGGTTCCAGAAAAACAGGTTGCTCCAGGGGAACCAGACCCGCGCGAACAACAGGCCAAAGGCGCCCAGCGCCCCCACCAGCAGCGCGGAGAAGACCGCCCCGGCCAGCCACTTCAACAGCAGCAGCCGCAATCGCGTGACCGGCCGCGACAGGATCATCCTCAGGGTGCCGTCCTCGGCCTCCTTGGCGACCAGATCCCCGCCGACCAACGCGACATACAGCGGCAGCAGCAGCCCCGCCAACGGGACCAGCATGATCGAGGCGATGGTCAGCGTCGAGAGGAACGGCTGCGCCAGATAACCATTGCCCTCCAGGACGCGCGCCACCGGCCGCGACGCGTGGGTGAACCGGAACAAGACGCTGACGAGGTTCTGCGCCAGCAGAAACATCACAAAGCCGATATAAGTCCGCTTCTTGCCGAACAACTTCCAGAGTTCATCGCGCAGTTGGAGCCAGAAGATCATGCCGGTTCCTTCCCACCAGTCTCGCGGCTGGGCGCGCCCGTCGCCAGCGGCGGCCCGGGGTCGCCCGGCCGGCCGCCCCGCGAGCTGCGCTCCATCAGGGCGAGGTAGAAATCCTCCAGCGTGGGTTCCTCGCGCGCGATTTCATAAACGGCCATGCCTTGACCGACCAGGTGCCGCACGATCTGGTCCGTGCCCACCCCGTCTTTCAAGGTCACGAATTGACCGTCGCGCTCGTCGGTCAGCCAGCCCGCGGCGCGCAGCAGCTTGACTGCCTTGCCGAAATCGCCCACACGCATCCGCACCCAGTCCTGGGTCTGTTTGGCCTCCGCCAGCGTGCCCTCGAACACTTTGCGCCCCTCGCGCAACACGGCGATCCGCGTGCACATCTGCTCGACTTCGTTCAACAGGTGCGACGAGAGCAGGATCGTCAGACCCAGCTCGCGGTGCAGCCGCAGGATCATGTGCCGCAGTTCGTGGATGCCCTCGGGGTCCAGGCCTTCACCAGGTTCGTCCAGGATCAACAGGTCCGGTTGTGGCAACAGCGCCTGGGCCAGCGCCAGGCGCGCCCGCATCCCATGCGAATACGTCCGCACGGCGCCCGTCTCCCGGCCCGTCAAGCCGACCCAGTCGATGACCTCGCGGATGCGTTGCGGCGTCGTGCGCGCCGTGTAATGACTGAGCAGCTCGAGGTTCCGCCGGCCGCTGAGGTAATCGTAAAAGGCAGGGGTTTCAAAGATGGCGCCAACCCGTTCCAATGCCCGCTGCCGGTCGGCGGCCACCTCGCAACCGCAAACGCGCACCTCGCCGGCCGTCGGCCACACCTGGCCCAGCATCATCCCGATGGCCGTGCTCTTGCCGGCGCCGTTGTGGCCGAGCAGTCCGAACACCTCGCCCGCCGGCACGCGCAGCGTCAGGTCATCGACGGCGAGCCGGGCGCCGAAGCGTTTGGTGACGTGGCGCAACTCGATCATGGCCCCTTCGCAAGCGTCCCTTCCAGGACCAGCAGGTTCTTGATGTGGCCGTCGGCATACAGGTAATTGACGCCCCGCCTCGAGCCGCGTGAGCGGTGGAAGGATTCCTTGTCGAACAGGACCGGGATTTGGTGCGGATCAAAATCGATCCCGAGGGCCCGGAGGTGATCGGCGTCCTGGCCGTTGAGCAGGCTGTTCCACGCATAACTCGAGCCGGTCAGCTCGAACAGTTGCTGGTCATCCGAGGGGCACCGCCACACCCTGGCCGCGCCGAGCTGGTTGGACAGGACCAGGTCGGGGCTTGGCAGCGTGTTGGTAAGCGTCAAGGTGTTGGTCGAGACCGGCCGATCCCGCATGATCGGCAGGTGATTGTTGTTGTCCTGGACATAGAGCTGGAGCGCGATGCCGATCTGATGCAAGTTGCTCAGACAGGCGGTGGCACGCGCCGCCTCCTTGGCGCGGCTCAACGTCGGCAGCAGAAGGGCCGCCAGCAACCCGATGATCGCGGCGACCACCAGCAACTCGATCAAGGTGAATCCAGGTTGCCAGGCCGCTCTTCGCATCCACTGCCTCCGCGCCCGGGCACGCCCTTCAATGCCGCTCCCGGAAGACCGCGCCGCTCTCCATCGTGCGCTGGATTTCCTCGAGCACCGGCGCCAATTCCGCTTTGGTTTGCGCCGAACTCTCGCCGTAGAACGTCTTCAACCCAATCGTCGTCATCTTCTGCCGCAGCGCCTCGTCCAGCACCGGCGGACCGTTGGTCCCTGCCGCATCCGGCGTCGAGTCGCCCGGTTGCGCCTGGGCACGGTCGCGCGCTTCCCGCAGCCGCTTGAGCGCGTCGTCGATCGTCTTCCTCCGTTTGTCCGGCGGTAATTGCTCGAACGCGGCGAGCATTTGTTTGAAACCCGTGGGCGCCGTCGCGTCGATGAACGCCCCTTTCTCGACGTCGGTCATCTCGTCAAACCACCGGCGCCACTCGCGCTCCAGCCGCGCCTTCCGCCGTTCCTCCGGCGACAAGGCGTTGAGTTTGGCGGCCAGTTCGCGAATGGCCGCGGCGCGCGCCGCCCCCGAAAGCCGGCTCAGATCAACCGAGTGCAAATACGCCGCCACTTTTTCGGCGGTCATGCGCGTGCTCCGCGCAATCAGATACCCCCCCAGGGCGCAACCCCAGACCAGCAGCACCATGACTGCCGCCACCAGGACCGGGCGTTGACGCCGACTCACCATGACGAAAACGTAACCGAGAAGCGAGCGGGGGGCACGGAAAAACTCACTTGCTTTGCCCGGGTCGCCTCGTAATTTCCTCGCATGTCTGAATCGACGACTGTTCTGGGCCTGCCGCTGACGCCAGCGCCAACGGCGTCTCCGGCGCCCGCCGGCCCGGCAGCCGCGCCGGCACCCGGCGAGGCCTTTGCCCGCCGCCACATTGGCCCAAGCCCCGATGAGGCGCGGCGAATGCTCGCGGCGCTGGGATTGGCCAGCCTCGACGCGCTGGTGGACACGGCGATTCCTCCCGCGATCCGCCTCCGCCGGCCGCTCCAGC
>JAGWYX010000158.1 GCA_018969165.1 Verrucomicrobiota bacterium | reverse complement strand
GCGGAGAACGTTGTGGGGCTCGCGTCGGCTTCTGGAGTTGGCTGACCGCGACCATTGCTTGCGGCAGCGTCGCCTCGGCGGGTGTGCTGCACCCCATCCTGCCGGGTTATCGGTACCAGCGCTTCGGGCAGCGAGACGGCCTGCCGGACACCACGATTAACGCGATTTATCAAACCCGCGACGGTTATCTCTGGCTCGCCACACCATCTGGTCTGGCCCGCTTCGACGGCACCACTTTCGAGGTTCACAATCGGGACAACACCCGGCTGATGACCAACATGGATTGCACCGCCCTGGCTGAGGATCGGGACGGCATTCTCTGGATCGGCACGCAGGATGGGCTGTTGACCCTTCACCGCGGCGAGTTCAGCCGCATCGGGCGCCCCGACGGCATGCCCGACTCTTCCGTTTCTGTCCTCTGCACCGGCGTCACCAAAAGGCTGTGGATTGGGCTGGCTGGAGGACTCTGCTATCTGAATCGGCGTGTTTCCCGCGTCGAACCGGTCGCAGCCTTGAACGGAAAGCTCGTTTTTGCGGTGGTGCCTGGCCATCAAGGAGTCCTTTGGGTCGGGGCTAGTGACGGCCTCTACCAGCTTGAGGAACGGACCGGGCAGGTTCTAGGCGGACCGGAATCCCCCATGCCCGACTGGCGCGCCGCCACCGCCGTTTCCCTCGACTCAAATAGCGAGCCTTGGGTTCTGTTCGCCAATCCGCGTTGGGACAAGCTGCTGTATCACCGGCACCAAAGGGAGTGGATTAAGTCTGCGGATCGCTTATTCGACAACGACGGATCGGGTACGCTGGCCTTTCTGCTCCGGGATCGCGAACAGAATCTCTGGCTCCCTACCGAGGCCGAGCACCTGATCCGTTGGCACGACGGCTCGGCGGTGACCTTCCCGCTCCCCTGGCCGACGTCAGTTACCTTCGCCCAGTGCGCGTGGCTGGACCGCGAAGGCAGCATTTGGGTGGGAGCCTTCAAGGGCGGATTGTTCCAACTACAACCGGCACCGATTCAAACCTATACCACCGCCAACGGTCTGCCCGATAACAGCACCTGGGTTGTCTATCCATTGAACAGCGGCGGGTTGTGGGTTGGAACCGAGAAGGGTTTGAGCCGGCTGTTCGACGGGACGGCCAAGACGTACTCGGAGGCTGACGGCCTGCCTCGGCACGACGTGCGCGCCATCGCCCAAGACAACGCGGGCCGGCTGTGGGTGGGCACCGGCAACGGATTGGCGTGGCTTGATCGGGACCGGTTCGTGGCCCAGCGCTACCACGGACCCGTGGTGGACAACGACCACTACGAGATCGGTTGGAACAAAATCCGCGCGATCCTGGCTGCGCGCGACGGCAGCGTGTGGGTCGCGATCCCCCGCGGATTGCACCACCTTCACGCGGGACAGGACCGGCTGTTTACCACCGCCGACGGCTTGTCCGCCAATGATGTGTGCGCCCTGTTGGAAGACCGGGCCGGCAATCTCTGGTGCGGGACCGACGGCGGCGGATTGGACGAGTTTCACGCCGGTCATTTCACGGTCTTCAGTACAAGAACCGGCCTTTCGAATGATCATGTCCGCACCTTGTACGAAGATGCCGGTGGTGTTCTCTGGGTCGGCACCGAGATGGGCCTGGACCGCTTCCAGGAAGGTCGGTTCACGGTGTTTACCTCGCGCCAAGGACTCTGCGACTACCCCATCAACCGGATTCTCGAGGACGATTTCGGCGATTTCTGGATCAGCACGGAGAATGGCATCTATCGCGTCAAACGGAGCGCGATGGAGACGGTGGCAGCCGGGCGGGGGAGCGCGGTTCAGGCAACCCGGTATGACGAGAGCGACGGCATGCCCACCGCCGCAACCAATGGTGGAAAGTGTCAGCCGGCCGGTTGGAAGACAGCCGATGGCCGGCTCTGGTTCCCCACGCCGGAGGGTTTGGTGAGCATCAACCCTCGCCGCGCGACCGCAGCGGAAATCCCACCACCGGTGGTCATCGAGCAGGTCCGGGCTGACAACCAGATAGTTTACGGCGACGATTTGGCTCTCAATCGCCGCGGCGGCGCTGGCGTTGAGGAGGGCATTTTGCGAATTCGTCCTGGCCTGGGCCACGTCTTGGAATTTGCCTTCAACGCCAACAGCTTAATCAACCCGGGCGCGTGCCGCTTCAAATACCGATTGGAAGGCTACCAGGACGAATGGATCGACGTGGCCACCCGTCGCGTCGCCTATTACACGAACCTTTCCCCTGGACGCTACCGATTCCACGTGATCGCGTGTAATCACCAGCGTATCTGGAATCTGACCGGGGCCAGCTTGGCTTTCGACCTGGAACCATTCTATTATCAGACCGCCTGGTTCCGTGCGGCCGTGCTGTTGGCTTTGGCCGGCTTGGTTTACGCGCTGTTCTGTTGGCGGGTGGGAGAGTTGCGGCGGATTCAGGGCCTGGAACGTCACGCTGCCTTGGTGGATGAACGGAACCGGATGGCCAAGGACCTGCACGACGGGGTTGGGGCGGTCATGACGGAACTGGGCTTGCTGACGGCGTTGACCGAGCGGGACCTGCCCCAACGCGAAGCCACCGAAGCCCACTTGCGGCAAATCCGGGACCTCACGCAGGAGGCCTCGCAAACCCTGCGGGACATCGTTTGGCTGGCGCACGCCGACGCCGACACGCTGGATTCACTGGTCGGGCGAGTGTGCTTGCAAGTCGAACAACTGTTGCGGCCGCAGGGTATCCGTTGCCGCTTCAACGTGCCCCATCTGCCCGCCGTCCGCCTCAAACCCGCCGCCGCCCAAGGATTTTATCTCGCGGCGAAGGAGGCCTTGAACAACGTCGCCAAACACGCGAACGCCACCGAGGTCGCCATCCACGCCGCCTGCCAGGACCACACTTTCAAACTGACCATCGAAGATAACGGCTGCGGGTTTAGGCTGCCGCAACCGGGACAGACTGCCCCGAATCCCACGGGTCACGGCTTTCCCTCTGATTTGCGACTACGGCCGGCCACTGATGGCCACGGTCTGCGCAACATGCGCCAACGTCTGGAGTCCATTGGAGGGACATTCAGCATCGCACCACGGAGCGAGGGTGGGACGACCGTCAGTCTGGCCTTGCGCCTTGACGGCGGTCAATTCGTGGCTCCCACCAGCCTTGACTCCGCACCCAACTGAGACTCAGACTTTGCTCTCACAATGGCGATTGCGGTTTCCATCGTTGAAGATCGCCCGAGCACGCTCGCGGCTCTGACCCAGATCATTAGCGGCTGGCCCAATCTGCAATGCGTGAGCCGGCATCGCACCGCCGAGGAGGCGCTTCGGGAGGTTCCGCCCCTCAAACCCGACGTGGTCCTGGTGGACTTGGAACTGCCCCGCATGTCGGGGACGGAATGCATTCGGCTCCTCAAACCCTTGCTGCCGGACGCCGCCATCCTGGTTTATTCGCGGCATGATCAGGCGGACTGGCTGTTTCCGGCGTTGCAGGCTGGGGCTTCCGGTTATTTACTCAAAGATGCCCGGCCGTCTGCTTTGTTGGATGCCATCGTGGACGCCTCCCGCGGAGAGACCCCCATGAGCAGCCAGATTGCCCGGAAATTGTTGGAATATTTCCGGAGGAACGGGCAAACGGCAAAGAGCGCGCCACAGGGTTCATCCTCTGCCTCGGCGCCCACGACGTCCTCCGAAGGCACGTCCGAACTGGCGCTCTCGGCGGGACAAGAAAGGATTCTCCAACTTCTGGCAGCCGGCAGGGCCAACGCCGAGATTGCGGCCGAACTTAACCTCAGCCAGCGGGCGGTTTCCTACCGGTTGGAGGAAATCCGCGTCAAGCTCCACGCCGCCAACCGCACCCAGGCCGTAGCCATCTACCTGTCGTGTAAACGAGACCGGCGAACCTGACCTGGCTCGACCCCGGCGTGGCCTTGCTGAGCAACACCTTGTCGGACCCGCGCCCCGGCACGACGGCGGCCGTCCCGATTGGGCCGGGCGTCCCCACCGGTGATGGCAGAGTCCGTATCTCGGGTCTGAAGACCACGCTCGCTCCCGGAGCCAAACCGGTGCTCGGCCCACCCAACTGAGCGCCCCGCGCGCCACGGTAATTGCGTCGGCAATCCAGCCGACCCACGGCCGCACCCAAGCGGCTCTTCATCGCCAAGCCGGCCTGGCCTCGAAATCGGGCCGGACCTTCAGATGAACTACCGCGATTCAGAGGCCAGTTCCGCTCGCCAATTTTCATGTCGATCAATTGCAACTTTGCGCAATGCCCTCTCTGGATTTGCGCGAAAATACGATGGACATCCATTCACCGGTCACGCGAAGTAGCCGCAGCAAGCGTGAACTCAATACACTGTCGTCATCTGGAACTTCAAATCGACAAATGCCATTGCAGTAGCAGCACAAATACGGCTATGAACCACCAAAACGTTAAATACCAAATCGCGGGTTCGGGCTCGATCCGCGGCTCCGAGGGCCACGGAAGTATTTCAGCTTGCCGCAACGTCCGGGGTGTGAATCGGTACGGACGAATCCGGCTCGCCTTGCCTGTCTTGCTGTTGGGGTTGGCAATCGGTGGCTTAGATCCGGTGGCGGCACAGGTGACGTACCAGACTCTCCACAGCTTTACGGGTACTGGAGGCGACGGGAGGGTCCCGCTTGGCGGCCTGTTGCAAGGGAGCGACGGGGCGCTCTACGGGACCACCGCCGGGGGCGGCAGCTACAGTGATGGCACCATATTTAAGCTCAACAAGGATGGCACAGGCTACACGGTCCTTTACAGCTTTGGGAGTGTGGTAGGCGACGGCGTGGAGCCGTATTATGGTAGGTTGGTGCAAGGCAGCGACGGGGCGCTCTACGGGACCACCATGTCCGGAGGCAGCAACGGCGGCGGCACTGTGTTTAAGCTCACCACCCTCGACGGCATCAGTTACACCGAGACGGTTCTCCACAGTTTTCCGTTCCTTGAAAGCGGCGCGGGTCCGTGGGGCGGCCTGGTGCTGGCAAGCGACGGGGCGCTCTACGGGACCACCTACATGGGCGGCGGCGGCACCCTCGGCACGGTATTCAAGCTCAACACCGACGGCACCGGGTTCACCGTGGTTTTTAGCTTTCCTTATTTCTATACAGGTCCGTCTGCGCCCGATGGGGCGTACCCGGCTGCCAGCCTGGTTCAAGGAAGCGACGGAGCGCTCTACGGGACGACCGAAGGCGGCGGCAACAGCGGCTACATCAGCGGATACATACCTGGCTATGGAACGGTATTTAACCTCAGTACCGCCGACGGGATTAACTACACGGAGGCGGTTCTCCACAACTTCACGGGTCCGACCGGCGACGGGAAATACCCGTATGCCAGCCTGATGCAAGGAAGCGATGGGGCGTTCTACGGGACGACTACTGCCGGCGGCAGTGGCGCGTACTCCACCCTCACCTTTGGCACGGTGTTCAGAGTGAACGCTGACGGTAGCGGCTACCGAGTGCTCTATAACTTCCTCGGAAATTTTACGGCTGGTGTTGGAGACGGGTATAGTCCGGTGGCCGGCTTGGTGCAAGGCAGCGACGGAGCGCTCTATGGGATAACCGACGGCGGTGGTAGCGGCAACCATGGCACAGTATTCAAGCTCAACACCGATGGCACCGGTTACACAGTACTCCACAGCTTTGGCACTTTCACCGGCGACGGAGAGGATCCGCAGGCTGGCTTGATGCGAGGCAGCGACGGGGCGCTCTACGGGACGACCAGCAATGGCGGCGCTTCGGGCAATGGCGTGGTGTTCAGACTCGTTCCCGCCACGACCACCACCATCACGCCGGGCACGATTCCCGATCAAGCCGTGGTTTACGGGACGGCGTACAGTTACTCATTCCCGGCTGGGACATTTACCGACTCTGATTCATCCAAATTGTTGAGCTACTCAGCCGCGGGCCTGCCTCCTGGCATTAGCTTCGACGGCTCAACCCGCACCTTCCGTGACACGCCGACGGCAGTGGGGACCTACACCGTCACTGTTACCGCCACCGACAACAACTCTCCGCCGGCCAGCGCAAGTACCAGTTTCAGGTTTACCGTTACTCCGGCGCCGTTGACGATTGCGGCGGATGGCAAATCGAAGGCTTACGGCGCCCCCTTGCCTCCTTTCACGGGCACTGCGAGCGGCCTTGTCAACGGCGACACCCTGGCGTCGCTCTCCGGCACGTTAACGTTCACCACCAGTGCCACCGCCGCCAGCCCCGTCGGCACCTACACCATCGTTCCGGGTGGACTCTCCTCACCGAATTACACGATCACCTTCAGTAATGGCGCCCTGACGATCACCGCGGCGCCGTTGACGATCACCGCCAATAACCAGAGCAAGGTTTACGGAGCGGCACTGCCGGCCCTGACGGTGAGCTACAGCGGGTTCGTGAACGGAGACACGCCGGCCAGCCTGACCACGCCGCCGACCATCACGACGACGGCCAGCGTTAGCAGCCCGGTGGGGACCTATGCCATCACGGCCAGCGGAGCGGCCGACCCCAACTACACCATCAGCTATGTGGCGGGCACCCTGACAGTGACTTCGGCGCCGTTGGCGATCACCGCCAATAACCAGAGCAAGGTTTACGGAGCGGCACTGCCGGCCCTGACGGTGAGCTACAGCGGGTTTGTGAACGGAGACACGGCGGCCAGCCTGACCACGCCGCCGACCGTCACGACGACGGCCAGCGCCAGCAGCCCGGTGGGGACCTATGCCATCACGGCCAGCGGGGCGGTTGACCCCAACTACACCATCAGTTATGTCGCGGGCACCCTGACGGTGGCCCCGGCGTCGTTGACGATCACCGCCAACAACCAGAGCAAGGTTTACGGAGCGGCACTGCCGGCCTTGACGGTGAGCTACAGCGGGTTCGTGAACGGAGACACGCCGGCCAGCCTGACCACGCCGCCGACTGTCACGACGACGGCCAGCGCCAGCAGCGCGGTGGGGACCTATGCCATCACGGCCAGCGGAGCGGCCGACCCCAACTACACCATCAGCTATGTGGCGGGCACCCTGACAGTGACTTCGGCGCCGTTGACGATCACGGCGAGCAACGCAACAAAGATGTACGGAACCGCGCTGAGCTTTGCCGGGACGGAGTTCTCGGCGTCAGGCCTTGTGAACGGGGACACGGTGAACAGCGTCTCGCTCGCCAGCGACGGGGCGGCGGCGGAAGCCCTCGTGAACAATTCGCCCTACGCAATCATCCCAAGCGCAGCCCTGGGGACCGGATTGACAAATTATACGACTGCTTACGTGAACGGCTCCTTGACGGTGACACCGGCGCCCTTGACGGCAACCGTCAACGGTCCCACAATGGGTTACGTCCTTCCCATCAACTCGTCGCTGACCTTCGGTGGCGGGTTCAGTCCTTCTGGCGTGATTCCCTACATCGCGACATGGACGTTTACGAGCGCCGATGCGACGCCCATCACGGTCGCGGGCAGTATTGCCGCGGACAACACGATCAGCAGCCCGAGCGTGATGTTTTCGCTTCCCGGCGTCTATGTGGTGACACTCACCGTGCAAGATGGAGCCGGCACTATTGCCACAGGGACAATGTCAACCTACCTCGTCATCTACGATCCGAACG
>JAGWYX010000157.1 GCA_018969165.1 Verrucomicrobiota bacterium | reverse complement strand
GTGGTGATTTCGACCCAACCTCCGTGCTGTTTCATGCTCCCATACACGATGGACAAACCCAGACCAACTCCCTGTCCGACCTCCTTCGTCGTGAAAAAAGGATCGAACACATGCGGTAAATGCTCGGGCGCAATCCCGGAGCCGCTATCGCTGACGCTGACCATGATGAACCGGCCGCGGACGGCTTCCGGGTTGCGGCGCGCATGGGCCTCGTCCACGACGACCTCTTCGGTGGCCAGGAAGATCTGGCCGCCCTGCGGCATCGCGTCGCGCGCATTAATGGCCAGGTTCAGGACGATCTGTTCGATCTTGCCCAGGTCAGCGTGGATCAAGGGGCGCTCGGCTCCATGGCTGACCCGCAGCGTCACGTCCTCGCCCAGGATCGGCTGGAGCATGTTGGCCATGCTCTCGAGCACCTCGTTCAAGTCCAGGTCCTCCGGCTGCATCTCCTCGCGCTGGCTGAAGGCCAGGAGTTGCCGGGTCAGCGCGGCGGCGCGATCGGTCGATTGGGAAATCTTGCGGGCGTAATCGGTGACCTGCGTCGGCAGGTCCTCCGCCATCATGAGCAGCGAGGCGTAGCCCTGGATGACGGCCAGGATATTATTGAAATTATGCGCGATCCCGCGCGCCAGGATGCCGATCGAATCCATCTTATGGGCCTGCCATAACTGTGCCTCCAGGTTCAGCCGCGTCGTGTTGTCCTGCACCACCGCCAGCACCCCGCCCATGCCCCCTTGGCCATCCGCCACCGCGGATAGATTCAGTGACCCGTGGATGCGACGTCCGTCCTTTCGCGCCAGCACCGTTTCCGCGGCGATCACTCCCTCGCCACCGCGAAGGCGTTCGAGCATGCGTCCCAACTCCTGCGCCCCTTCGACCGGCGCCAGCAGCAGGAGGGGGCGCCCGACAGCTTCCGCGACCGTGTGGCCGAACACCTTCTGCGCCCCCGGATTCCAACTGGTGATCAGCCCGTCGGCCCCGGCGCCGATAATGGCGTCGTGGGAGGATTCCACCAGGGCGGCCATCTGGCCCAGGGTGCGCTCGCTCTGTTGCAAGGCCCGCTGGGCCTCCCGCAGCAGTTTCTCCAACCCGGTCACTTCGGCCGGTGGATGCCCCTGCTCGGCGGCCAGCGTCGGCACCGCCGCGGCTGCCGCCTCCAAGCGCCGCGTCAAACCAGCCAGACCCTCGCGCCCGGTGACCTCAGGTTCCAGTTTCATTCGCACAACGCGCGCCGGAGCATTTCGGTCCAATTACATGGCGATCCTCCGCCGCCTGGCAACACAAATCCAGGTTACAAATCCAGGTTGCGGGCTGATGACCGGCCCTGGCCACGGCGCCGCAAAGCAGACGGCAGCGCGGTGTTGCCACCGCGCTGCGCGGCTGTCTGGGTGACGCGTGCGTCTGCTCGGAGCCAAGCCTGCGCGGAGGCGTCACCAACTGAACTGGAGGCTCTAACTCAAGTTCAGCATCAGCAGGAGGAATGCCAGTGTCAGAACTGGCAAAAGTTCAACCTCCCAGCCCGGGTCCAGCGCGCCGGTCAACCGGTCCGGCCGACGGTAAAGGAAATGCCGGGCTTCGGACATTCCGCATGAACGCCTCGGCGTAGGCCGGGCCGCTTTCGATGCTCCGCAGCCGGGGAGGCCCGGCGTGGGTTGGCGGGGAGCAACTGCGGACCAACCTGCCGGATGACGGCGGCTTGCGCCGAGGTGGCACCCTGCTAAGGTGGGGCCGATGCAGCGCGTTGCTTCCCAGACCGGTCTGACGAACGTCCTCCCCTGCTTAAGCCGGACTCGCCAGGCGGCCAGGCTGCCCGAGCCCAATGGTTGCGTGTGGAGCGGTCCGTCGCCGCGCGCACGTCGGCTTCGCCACGTCATCGGTCCGGCCGGCTGTCTGCTGGCTCTGATCCTGACCACGCGCCCGCTCCATGCCGGCCCTGCCGATGCCCGCCCGAGTTCCGCTGCGCTTCCGCGCGTCCGCATCGCCGCCGACGGCCACGGGTTTGTCACTGGACGAAACACCCCTTTCGTGCCGATGGGCGTGAGCTATTTCCGCGCCGGCACCGGCTGGGCCCCGCAAGTCTGGAAGCAATTTGATGCGGCGGCGACCCGGCGTGATTTCGCGCGGCTCAAAGCGCTCGGCGCCAATTGCGTTCGCGTGTTTCTCTCTTACGGCTCGTTCTACACGGAACCCGGGGTGCTTTCGCCGGACGGGCTGGCCAAGTTCGACCAGTTCCTGGACCTGGCGGCGGCGGCTGGACTCTACGTGCAACCCACCGGTCCGGACCACTGGGAAGGGACGCCCGAGTGGGCGCGTGCGGATCGGTATGCCGACGAGTCGATGCTCCGCGCCCAGGACGATTTTTGGAAGTTGCTGACGGCCCGCTATCGAGATCGAACAGCCCTGTTCGCCTACGAACTTCTCAATGAGCCGGAGATTCGGTGGACCAGCCCCCCCATGCAGGCCAAATGGGATGCCTGGGTCCAGCACCGCTACGGCAGCCTCGACGGCGCGTTCGAGGCCTGGCAGATTCCCAAACCCGCGGCGCTGCCGGCCCGCGCGCCGGTTCCGGACCGCAATGCGCCTCCGGGCCGGCAGTTGCTCGACTACCAACGCTTCCGCGAAGACCTGGCCGACGCCTGGACCCGGCGGCAGGTCAAGGCCATCAAATCCGTTGCGCCCAACGCGCTGGTCACCGTCGGCCTGATCCAATGGTCGGTGCCGGTGGCCTTGGCGGGGCCGTTCCATTACTCGGCGTTTCGCCCGGCGCGCCAGGCCAACTTCCTCGACTTCCTGGAGGTGCACTTCTATCCGCTGGCTCACGGATTTTACGAATACGGCGGGGAGGAGGACCAAGCGCGAAACCTGGCGTATCTCGAAGCCGTGGTGAGCCAGGTCGCTCGCTGCGGCAAACCGACCGTGCTCGCCGAGTTCGGCTGGTATGGTGGCGGAAAACTGACGCTGGACGGCGGCCGGCACCCCGAGGCGACCGAGGCCCAGCAGGCGCGCTGGTGTCGGCGCGCGGTCGAGACCACCGAGGGTCTGGCCTGCGGTTGGCTCAACTGGGGTTTGTACGATTGTCCGGAAGCCGGCGACGTCTCGCAGTTGATCGGTCTGCTCAAACCCGATGGCACCGTCAAGGATTGGGGCCGGGTCTTCGCGCAACTCGCGGCCCGGTTCCGCCGGCATCCACCGCGTCCGCGTCGTCTCGGTCCCCGACCGGTCCTGGACTGGGACCGCGCCATCACGGATCGCCAGGCGATGCGCGAGTTCCAGGAACAGTATTATCGGGCGTATCGGACCGACGCCGACCGCCCGTGACCCGGCGCTGGCCGGGGCCGCGTCACGTTGGCGAATTCAATGCCCTTCGAGCCAACTGGCGGCGTAGCGGACCAGCTCCCGGACCGTGGTCAGGCCGAGTCGCTCTCGCACGTTGGTTTCATGAACGGCGACCGTTTTGGGGCTCACGCGCAGATGGCGCGCGATCTTGCGCCTGCTTTTGCCCTGGCCAATCAGCTCCAAGACTTCCGTCTGCCGGTCCGTCAGGCGTTCGAAGGGCGAGCGTGGGCTTTCCGGACCCTGGCGGGAAGCGCTGGCGACAATGCGGCCAACCATCTGCTCGCTGATCGCGACGCTGCCTTTTACTGACCTGACGAATCGCCGCCACCAACTGCTGCGGACTGGCCGCTTTCATGACGTATCCACGCGCTCCCGCCTTGAGCGCCCGCGCGGCGTAGAACCCTTCATCGTGCATCGAGAGCACCAGGACCGGCAGGTCCGGATACTGCGCCCGGAGGTCCTTGATCAGCTCCAATCCACTCTTGTCGGGCAGCGCCAGGTCGGCCAGGACGACATCCGGGACCGAGCGCCCGATCGCGTTCAATGCCTCCTGGGCCGTCTCCACCAGGCCGCAAACCGCCAGATCGGGAGCCTGGTTGAGCGTCAGCGCCAACCCTTCCCGCATAATCGGGTGGTCCTCGACGATGAGCCTTCGACTAATTGTTGTCGGAGTGACAAATGTCGCGCCGAGGTTATCATGACGCGGTGACCGTAATCGGTGCGGAATCGAACAAGAACGAATATCCCGGCGGCCGCTCCAAGGCCGCCAATCCTGGACGCGCTTGCCGTGTAACGGCAGCGGCGGTCCTCGGGTCATAACGGATAATCAAAGAATCTATGCGCACAAAAACCTTCATCCACCTCCTGTCCTGGACCGTCGCGTTGTCTCCCGCGTTTGCCGATGACTGGCCGCAGTGGCAGGGCCCCGACCGTGACGCCATCTCGAAGGAACGCGGCTTGCTCCAGGCCTGGCCCAAAGGCGGCCCGCCGCTCGCCTGGGAAATCAAGGGGCTCGGCGGCGGCTACAGCGCTCCCGCGATTGCCGCCGGGCGCATCTTCGGCATGAGCACACGCGGCGAGGACGAAGTCGTTTGGGCCCTGTCCGAGACCGATGGGAAGGAACTCTGGGTTGCGCGCGTCGGCCCGGCGTTTCGACAGTCATGGCCGCAGGGCAAAGAGGGGCCGGGATGCACCCCGACCGTTGCGGGCGAGCGGCTCTATGTCCTGAGCATGAGCGGCGACCTGGCTTGTCTGCAGGTCACGGACGGCAAGCGGATGTGGCAGCGCAGCCTCCAGAAGGATTTCGGCGGGACGGTGCCAAACTGGAGTTACCGCGAGTCGCCACTGGTGGATGGGAATAAGGTCATCTGCACCCCCGGCGGCCCGGAGGCGACCCTGGTCGCCCTCGATAAACTCACCGGTGACACCCTCTGGAAAAGCCAGGTGCCCGGCAGTCCCCGGGCCGCCTATGCCTCGGCCATCGCCATCGACTTCAACGGCCAGCGTCAATACGTGCAGTTCACCCATCGCGGAGTCGTCGGGGTTGCGGCCGCCGACGGCAAGTTCCTCTGGCAGTACAACCGGCCTGCCAACGGTATGGGGATCAATTGTTCGACGCCGATTTACCACGACGCTCAGGTATTCGCCGCGTCGGCCTACGGCGCGGGCGGCGGCCTGGTGAAGCTGAGTCAGGATGCCAACGGTGGGGTGACGGCCCAGGAAGTTTATCTCACCAAGAAGATGCAGAACCATCACGGCGGGATGATCCTCCTGGACGGCTGCCTTTACGGCGCCAACGGCGGCAATGAAGGCGGGGCGCTGCTGTGCCTGGACTTCCAGACCGGCAAGGTCCTGTGGGACGAGCGCGACGACCCCGAACACCGGGCGCCCAAAGGTTCGGTGGCCCTGGCGGATGGCCGACTGTATTACCGCACCGAGAAGGGCGCCATGCTCCTGCTCGAGCCCAGCCCGAAGGAATACCTCGAGCGCGGCCGGTTCGAGCAACCCGATCGCAGCGGGCTACCGGACTGGGCACACCCGGTCATCGCCAATGGCAAGCTGTACCTGCGCGACCAGGGTGTCCTGCTCTGCTATGACGTGAAGGCGAGGTAAGGGGCCGATTGGAACAAGGGCCTTCCCATGAACCCGGTGGCAGCGGACGTCAGTCCGCTCCATCGGATCGCCAATGGTTACTGTTCAGGCCGGGACGCCGCGCTGCGGCGTGACGCCCGCGTCCAGCGGGCGGAACGTGATGGCCAGGGTCGTCGCCCGCCATGGATTGCGCCGCTGAACGCGGCGCGGACAGCGTAGCGCGCTGTCCCTGCCCGGTCAGTTACCGCCAAAGAAACGGAGCCGACTCACGTCGGCTGCTGCGGCGCCTGGGCGGCTCATGGCCCCAATGCGTACGCAAACGCGAAGGGACGCTTCCCGTGCACCGGGCGGCAACGGGCGCCTCCTCTCGGCCCTCTCCTCCGCTGGCAGCGGAGGAGAGGGTTCCCGCAGGGCGGGAGAGGAGGTGCCGCGGTGATTCCTGCCGATTCCCGGGCCTCGGGTAGCGGCCGATTCAGCATTGCGCTCCGGCGGCCGGCCCGCCAAAGTACCCCCGGGAACACGGCAGCCCGGGTATGACAAAGGCAGCCCATCGCTCGAGGTTGACCACGGCGGCCCGCTTTGCGTCGAGGCACGGGCGCGCGGCGCGGCGCGCCGGTGACCAGGATCCACGGGTCGCGGCGCTATGAATCAGTCGGGAACAGTGCGGTTGCCGCTCGAGCGCTGCCCGGTCTGCGGCCAGGAATTGCCGCCGGCCGTCCCACCGGCCCGCTGCCCACACTGCCGGCTCCAACGAGGTTCGGATGCCGACGCGGCGAGAAGTTCGGACGACCCGCTCCCGCTTCCAGACTCGAGCATCGGCAAGGTCCTGCCACGGTCCGGTGAGACCTTTGGCCATTACCGGGTTGGGCCGCTTCTGGGCGAGGGCGGGATGGGGGCGGTGTTCGAGGCCGAGGACCTGGACAACGGCCGGCGGGTGGCGCTGAAGGTGCTCAGTCGGCGGCTGAATTCACCGGAGGCACGGAGCCGGTTTTTGCGGGAAGGCCGCCTTGCCGCTTCGGTCAACCACCCGAACAGCGTCTATGTCTTCGGCACCGAGGAAATCAACGGCGTCCCGGTGATCGCGATGGAACTGATGGCCGGCGGGACGCTGCAGGATCGGGTCCTCCGCCACGGGCCGCTGCCGGTGAGCGAGGTCGCCGAGAGCGGATTGCAGATCATCGCCGGCCTGGAGGCCGCGCAGCAGGCCGGGGTGCTGCATCGGGACATCAAGCCCTCCAATTGCTTTCTCGAGGCGGATGGTGCCGTCAAGATCGGCGATTTCGGCCTTTCGATTTCAACCCGGGTGCGCGTCGAGCCGGCCCTCACGGCCACCGGCGCGTTCCTCGGCACGCCCGTCTTTGCTTCGCCCGAGCAACTCCGCGGCGACACCTTGACGGTGCGTTCGGACATCTACTCGGTGGGCGTCACCCTCTATTTTCTGCTGACGGGGCAGCACCCGTTCGACGCGCCCGACCTGGTCCGCCTGCTGGCCATCGTCCTGGAACGGCGGGCGGAATCTCCGGCCAAGTGGCGGCCGGAATTGCCGGCCCAGATGTGCCGCCTGGTGTTGCGTTGTCTGGAGAAAGACCCGGAGAAACGCTTTCGCAGTTACGCTGCCGTGCGCCAGGCGCTGTTGCCTTTCGCTTCGGCGACGCCACCACCGGCGACGCTGGGCTTGCGGTTCGCGGCTTACCTCGTGGATACGGTTTTGCTGGCGCTGCCCATCAGCCTGGCCAATGTCCTGCTGAACCTGGCCTTGGGGCTGACCCAGGGCAGCCACCCGAAGTTCGCGGAGGCGGTCTTAACCCAACTGAGCGCTTACGATCCTTCCGCGTTGCTGTTCCGCAATCTCTCCGGGTTGCTGCTGGCCCTGGTTTATTATGCCTGGCTTGAAGGGACCTGGGGAGCCTCGATGGGAAAGCGCCTCTGTGGCCTGCGCGTCGCGCGGCTGGACCGCGCCGCGCCCGGTTGGCGCCGCGCCTTGCTGCGGGCCCTGTTCATCACCGGCACCCCGACCGTGCTGTGGCTGCTCGGCTGGAATGCCGCCCAAGCCTGGGCCTCCGGCAGTTCCGTCCAGCAGTGGGTCACCGGATTGGGACTGGTCATCCTGCCGACACGCCTGGCGATCTTCGTGACGGCCCGCCGGCGCAATGGTTACGCGGGCATTCACGACCTGCT
>JAGWYX010000156.1 GCA_018969165.1 Verrucomicrobiota bacterium | reverse complement strand
GAGCCCGTGCGGCGAACCGCCGCTTCTGTGGCAAGGGCGGGTGCCGCCGCTCATCTGGCGGTGGAGATCAAGCGGATCATTTCCGAGGCGCTGAAGGTCGAAGCCGCCGAACTGGACGAAGACGAGGACTTTCACGTCTATGGATTTGACTCGATCAGCTTCACCGAGTTTTCGAGCCGACTCAACCGGGCGTTCGGCCTGGAAACCACGCCGGCGCTGTTCTTCGAGTATCCGACGATCGCGAAGTTGATGGGTTACCTCGGATCGCTTCGGCCACCCGAGGCGTCCGCTGAGACGCCGTTGGCTCCTGCGGAGACGGCATCTCCGCATTCGACGGAGTCGGGCTCGCGGTTTGCGATTGCGGAACCCGCGTCAGCGCAGGCGCAGGTGGATGGGCCCTTGGCCAAAGTCGAGCCGGTGGCGGTGATCGGCATGAGCGGGATTTTTCCCGGCGCGCGAACGTTGGCGAACTTCTGGTCGAACCTCGTAGTCGGCAAAGACTGCATCAGCGTGGTTCCTCATGAGCGATGGGATTGGACGCAGTTCGTCGAGCGCGCCAAGTGGGGTGGCTTCATCGACGGCATTGATTTGTTCGACGCCGAGTTTTTCGGGATTTCACCTCGCGAGGCCGAGTTGATGGACCCGCAGCAACGATTGGTCCTGGAGAAGGCGTGGGAGGCCCTGGAAGACGCCGGGTATCCGAGCGATCCCGGGGGGGAGCGCCGGGTGGGACTGTTCGTCGGCGTATCCACCAGCGACTACGCGGAGTGGATCCGGCAAGCAGGGGCGGAGGGGGCCCACATCTCGACCGGGATCGCCCATTCGATCCTTGCCAATCGCGTTTCCTACCTGTTGAACCTGACCGGACCGAGCGAGGCGATCGACACGGCCTGTTCGAGTTCCCTGGTTGCCTTGCATCGGGCGGTGAAGTCGCTGCGTGACGGGGAGTGCGACCTGGCCCTGGCTGGGGGTGTGAACGCGTTGCTGACTCCGGGCACCACCTTGGGCTTCGTCGCGGCCGGCATGTTGAGCGAGGACGGTCGATGCAAGACGTTCGACGAGCGGGCGGATGGCTATGTGCGCGGCGAAGGGGCCGGCGTGGTGGTGCTCAAGCGTTGGTCCGAAGCGCGGCGGGATGGAGACCACGTTTATGGACTGATCTGCGGCAGCGCGGTCAATCATGGCGGCCGGGTGAACTCGCTTACCGCACCAAACCCGGTCGCCCAGGCGGCGGTCATCGTTCGCGCGCTCGAGGAGGCGGATTTCGCCGCCTCGACGATCGGCTACATCGAGGCGCACGGCACCGGCACTTCGCTGGGTGACCCGGTAGAAATCAATGGGCTGAAGCGCGCGTTTGGGGAGCATTGTCCTGCCGGGCGCTGCGGCCTCGGAACCGTCAAGACCAACATCGGCCACCTGGAAGCGGCGGCAGGGATCGCGGGCGTGATCAAAGTCCTGCTGGCGCTCCGGCACCGGACGTTGCCGGCCAATTTGCACGTTCGCAACCTGAACCCGTATTTGAAGCTGGAGGGAAGTCCGTTCCGGGTGGTTTGCGCGACGGAACCATGGTCCTCGATTCAAAACGAGCGGGGTGCGACGGTGCCGCTGAGGGCGGGAGTCAGCTCGTTTGGTTTCGGGGGCGCGAATGCGCATGTCGTTTTTGAAGCGGCCCCACCGCTCGCACCGGTGTTAACGCCGCCAAAGCCGGCGTATCTGTTCACCGTGTCCGCACGGACCGAGCCGGCGTTGCGGGCGGCACTGGTGGCGCTGGCGGAACGGTTGCGAGACCCCGCGTCGGCCGAGTCGCTCGAGTCGATCAGTTTCACGCTGAATGCGGGGCGAAGGCATTTCCGCCATCGCCGCGCGATCGTGGCGGAATCCAGGGAGGCGCTCCAGGAGGCATTGGTCCGCCTGGCCGCCGGCGACCACTGCGAAGCCGCGGTGGGCGGGGTCACGGCCAGGCTGAGCGCGGACGACGAGGCTTTGCTCGAACCGGCGTACCGGGGCGCGCTCGAGGATCGGCGGCGATTCGGGCAATCCGACCCGGTCCACTACCGCGAGGCCCTGCTCAAGTTGGGGCGGCTCTATGCCAAAGGTTTCCCGCTGGACTGGAACGAGCTGCATGCGGGTGAATCGCGTCGTCGGGTGGCGCTGCCGACGTATCCGTTCCAACGCGAGCGCTACTGGGTTTCCGCCTCTCCCGTCCAGGCCGCCGAGCCGGGTTCCGAGTTGTCATCGCCCTCGGTGGGGAGCGCTCCCGACCTCGCGGGTGCACGGAGCGGGTCGGTGGCCGACGTTTCGACCGAGACGGACGGAGACCAGTTGGAAGACGAAGTCATCGGATTGATCCGTGAGCTGCTTAAACTCCCGGCGGGTGGGATCGATCCAGACGCCAATTTCACTGAGTTCGGCTTTGATTCCATCACGTTGAAGACTTTCGCGGAGCGGCTGAGCGAACGCTTCGGCCTGGACCTGATGCCGAGCGTCTTTTTCGTGCACCCCAACCTGAGGACCTTGTCGGCGCACCTCAGGACCGAGGCAGCGCAGCGATCGCAGGCGCGGGTCGGCTCACCCGGTGGCAGCTCACCCGCTGGATCGACAGACGAGCCACTCAAGCGCCGACCGGTTACAGCGGCGCATTCTCGTCCCACGGCGGTCACGGCCAACGCCGCGGACCGGATCGCGGTGGTGGGCATGAGCGGCGTGTTCCCGGGCTCGCCCGACCTGGAAGCCTTCTGGCATCACCTCGAGGCGGGGGATGACCTGATCACCGAGGTCCCTCCTGCGCGTTGGGACTGGCAGCAATTCGTCGGAGACGCCGCGGATCCAGCGGTGCGAACCGTTTCGAAATGGGGCGGGTTCGTGAGTGACATCGATGTATTTGACGCGGAATTTTTCGGCATTTCGCCGCGCGAGGCGGAGTTGATGGACCCGCAGCACCGGCTGTTCCTGATGGCGGCGTGGCGGGCAATCGAGTTCGCGGGAGAATCGCCAGCGGCTTTGTCGGGCCGTCCGGTTGGGGTGTTCGCCGGCGTCCAGTTTGGCGAGTACGCGGAACTGCTGGCCCAGCGCGGAGTTTCGCACGCCTACAGCGCGACCGGGAACGGACACGCGATGCTCTCGAACCGGATTTCCTATCTGTTGAATTTGCGTGGCCCGAGCGAATCGGTTGACACGGCGTGTTCGAGCGCGCTCGTGGCGCTGAACCGGGCGGTGCAATCGCTGCAGCGAGGCGAATGCTGCTCGGCGATCGTTGGCGCAGTGAGTCTCATGCTGAGTCCGGGGACGTTTGTGGGGACCGGCAAGATGGGAGTCCTTTCGCCGGAGGGCCGATGCAAGACATTCGACGCCTCCGCCAATGGCTATGTGAAAGGCGAAGGCGTCGGTGTGGTTTATCTGAAGCGTCTCGAGGATGCCGAACGGGACGGCAATCCGGTGCGATGTGTCATCTGCGGGGTTGCGGTGAACCATGGCGGGCGCGCCCAATCATTGACCGCGCCGAACGCAGGAGCGCAGTGCGACCTGCTGGTCCAAACCTACACCCAAGCGAGGTTTGCGCCGGAGACGATCGGTTACGTTGAAGCGCACGGAACCGGCACGGAGTTGGGGGACCCGGTCGAGGTGGCCGGGCTCAGCGCCGCGTTTGCCGCCCTGGCCAGGAGATCGGGACAGGCACTGCCGGACAAGCCGTATTGCGGGCTCGGGTCGGTGAAGACGAACATCGGGCATCTGGAGCCGGCCGCCGGTATCGCCGGGATGATCAAGGTGATCCTGGCGATGCAGCACCAGAAGCTCCCCGCCAGCCTTCATCTCCAGCGCTTGAACCCGTTCATCAAACTGGAGAATTCCCCGTTCTTCATCGTGCGCGAGACGATTCCTTGGCGGCGGTTGCGGGACAACGCCGGCCGCGAAATCCCGTTGCGCGCCGGGGTCAGTTCGTTTGGCTTTGGTGGAACCAACGCCCATGTCGCCTTGGAGGAGTATGTCGAGGATCGGGAGTCGGGCGATTCCCGCGCGGGCGCCAGTGCGAAGCCGGCTTATCTGGCTACGCTGTCAGCGAAGACGGCCGAAGGGTTGGCGCGCCGTGCCGAGGACCTGGAGAAATGGCTGGCGAAAGAGGGCGCCAGCCAGGAGCTGTCGAACCTCGCGTTGACGTTGAATGCCGGGCGAGCGCACCTGCGGTTCCGCTGCGCCATGGTCGTGGACTCCATCGGGTCACTGCAGGAGACCATCGACGCATTGCGGAAGGGCAGCGCCCGGCCGGGGATGTTTCGAGGCGAGGTCGATCCTGCTTCGTTCAAGGAGCGGGCGGTGTTGCGGCAACTGCGGGACCGGATGATGCAGGAGCTCGAGGCGGCCAGGTCCAACCCGGCGGTTTATCGCGAGAAACTGATCGGTTTGGCGGAGCTGTATGTTGAGGGATATGAGCTGGACTGGCCGGCCCTGCATGGCGGCGAACCGGCAAGACGCCTGTGCCTGCCGGCTTACCCGTTCGAGGTGCAGCGCTACTGGATTCCGGCTGCGGGCCCGACGGCCTCCATCGCCCAGCCCATCGCCGCCACGACCGAATCGGCACCCTCTCTCGAGATCTTTCGTGAAGTGTGGGTGGCGTCCCACTCCGGCCAGCCGACGGAGGCATCGCCCGCCGGGATCGTTCTGCTGTTCAGCCCAAGCGATGGATCAGCACTAACAGTTCAGGAGCTCCAGCCGGGAGCGAGGATCGTTTCCGTTACCCGGGCCGCTGCGTTCTCGCGTTTGGGGTGGGACTCTTTCCAAATACGCCCCAACGAGAAACAGGACTATGACCGGTTGGTGGCCGAGTTAGCCGCGGAGGGCAGCATCAAATCGGTAATTCACGCCTGGTCGATGGTTGAAGGAGAATCGGGCGCTCTTGAACTCAGTTATCAACTGAGCCTGAACTCGGTTCTGTACGCCCTCCAGGCGGTCATTGGACCCAGGCACACCCAGCCGATGAGGTTCGTCTATGCCTACGTCCGCGACCGCCGGCCGGAGTTCTGTTTCTTCGGATCGGTTTCCGGTCTGCTCAAATCGCTCAAGCTGGAGCGGCCGGCGATTTCGATTCGGACCATCAGCCTGGAGTCGTGGCAGACGCCGGAATCGGCCGCGCTCTTGTTGCGTGAGTGCGCTCGCGCGCGGACAGGGGAATTCGAGGTCCGGTTCGAGGGCGGGACCCGCCAAGTCAAGAAACTGGAGACCGGCTGGGGCGAACCGGCTGCTCCGGTGCCCGTCGGTTTCCAGGAGGGCGCCGTCTGTTTGATCACCGGCGGTGCGGGAGGGTTGGGCAGAATTCTCGCCGAGCACCTGGTCCAAAAATACCGGGCTCGGTTGGTGTTGACGGGGCGGTCCGAGCTCGACCCGGCCCGTGGTTCATGGCTCGCCGCGCTCCAGCAGGGCGGGGCCCAGGTGAAGTATCTGCGCGGCGACATCAGCCGGCGCGAGGATGTGGAACAAATCGTCTCGGCCGCTCGCGCAGCGTTCGGGCGGATCGACGGAGTGGTCCATGCCGCGGGAACTTCCGATTACGGACAGTTACTCGAAAAGACAACGGTGGGCCTGTGGGACGTCGTGGCCCCCAAAGCCGCCGGCGCGCTCCTGCTCGACGAAGCGACGAAGCACGATCCGCTCGGCTTCTTCGTGCTCTTCTCCTCACTTTCGGCGGTGATCGGGATCTCCGAAGGCGCGGCCTACGCCGCTGCCAATGCGTTCCTGGATCATTTTGCGGAGTGGCGGGAAGCTCAGCGGGCCGCGGGGCTGCGCCAGGGCAAGACCATTGCTTTCAACTGGCCTTTATGGCGCGAGGGCGGGATGAAAATGGGCCAAAACGAATCGGCCCGGGCCGCTTGGGAGGAATGGATTTTCAAGAGCCAGGGCTTGGTCCTCTTGGACCGCGAGAGCGGATGGCGCGTTTTCGAGCGAGGCATCGCCTCCGCGCACACGCGCTTGATACCGCTCCGGGGAGTCGGGGAGAAGATGCGGCTGACCCTCGAGCGAGGTCTGGGTTTGCCTCCTGAAGCGAGCGCCTGTGATCGACCCCAACCTGCGGCGAATGCCCAGCCCACGCCGCGTCGAGTCGTCGCGGACTCCGATGCCGGCGATCTGATGCCGGTGCTCATCGACCAGGTGTGCACGGTGCTGAAACTGCCGAGGGAAAAGGTCCGGGTTGATCGGAACCTGAGCGAGCTGGGTTTTGACTCGATCAGTTTGAAAGCGCTCGCCGACCGGTTCAACGAGGTCTTTGGGCTTTCCTTGATGCCCAGCGTGTTTTTCGCACAGCCGACCCTCAAGGCGCTCAGCCGGTTTCTCGCTTCCCGCCTGAGTCAGGTCACTCGCCAACCGGATGCCGTTCAGGCCGAGGGCGATCAGCCGCAGATGATGCCGGTGCGGTCCGAACCACTCGCCCGGGCCTTGCCGGAGAATGAGCCCATCGCGGTTATTGGCATCAGCGGGGTCTTCCCGGGGTCACCGAACCTGGAAACGTTCTGGCACCACCTGGAACGAGGCGACGACTTGATCAGCCAGACCCCGACGGAGCGATGGGATTGGCAGGCGGTGCTGGGACCCGGGGCCGATCAAGCCGCGGTGAACGTCCTTAAATGGGGCGGCTTCATCGCGGACCCGGACAAGTTCGACGCGCGTTTCTTTGGGATCACCCGGCGCGAGGCTGAGCTGATGGACCCGCAGCACCGGCTCATGCTGCAGGCCGTCTGGCACGCGATCGAGGATGCGGGCGTGGCGCCGGGGTCGCTGGCGGGGCGTCCGGTTGGGGTCTTCCTCGGCGTGCAGTTCGACGATTACCGCGACCTGTTGGTGCTGCGGGGCGTGCGACATCCTTACGTCGCGACCGGGAACGGACATCCATTGCTGCCGAATCGGGTTTCGTTCTTGTTGGATTTGCGCGGGCCGAGCGAGGCGATCGACACGGCCTGCTCCAGTTCTCTTGTGGCGTTGAACCGGGCGGTTCGCGCGCTGCGCGCGGGCGAGTGCGAAAGCGCTGTCGCGGGTGGGGTCAGCCTGCTTTTCAGCCCCGCCAGTTTGCTTGGCGCGGGAGGTTTAGGCGTGTTGTCGCCCGACGGGCGCTGCAAGACGTTTGACGCCTCAGCCAACGGCTATGTCAAAGGCGAGGGACTCGGCGTCGTGTACTTGATGAGGTTACGGGACGCTCTGGCCGGCGGTTACCCGATCGCCGGATTGATCCGCGCCTGCGCGGTGAATCACGGCGGCAAAGCGCAATCCTTTACGGCGCCGAACGAGTTGGCCCAACGCGACCTCCTGGTGCAGGCCTACCAGCAGGCCGGCATCGAACCGGACAGCGTCTCCTACATCGAAGCCCATGGAACCGGAACCGAGCTTGGGGACCCGGTCGAGATCGAGGCCCTCAAGGCTGCGTTTGAGACTCTGGCCCGGGAACACGGTCGGTCGGCGCTCGGCCGCGCCTTCTGCGGCATTGGCTCGGTGAAGGCGAACATCGGCCACCTGGAGCCGGCGGCGGGGATCGCCAGCGTCGTGAAGGTGCTGTTGGCGCTGCGGCACAACACCCTTCCCGGCACGCCTCACTTCCAACATCTCAATCCTTACATCAAGTTGGACGATTCGCCGTTCTACATTGTGGACAAGACTCG
>JAGWYX010000155.1 GCA_018969165.1 Verrucomicrobiota bacterium | reverse complement strand
TGACGAGTGACGAGTTTATGAATCTCAACGAACGCCGACGTATACTGAACGACCTTCGACGAAAACTGGAAGCACCGGATCCATGCCTGGCTCATCACTAATCACTAATCACTTCTCATGACCGACTTCAAACTCGCTTTGCGCCAATTGCTGAAGAAGCCCGGTTTCACGGCCGTGGCCGTACTCACGCTGGCGCAGAACGAGGCGACTAGCCTTTCAGTCAGGCCAGGAAACTCGAATCTCCTGGTCCGTGTGCAGCCGCCATACGGCCAGCCTGGTCGGCATAACGCGAATCACTGCGCCCATTCGCTTGGCTTGGGAATTGAAAGCAGCGTGACGAAGCAACCGCCGGACAAAGTGCGCCACCTCATATTGTCCGACGGCCAGAATGATCAGGCAATACCGGGCATGACAGATTTGGCTTCCGGCGAAGCGCAAGTCGCGCGTGAAAAACGTGGGGCGGGACAGTGTCAGCAGGAACGGGAGAATTTCCTCATCCGCCATGCCTTTCCGTCCCAGTTCCAATCCGATCTGGCGGATCGAAATGTCCCAGCTCCGCAACAGTTGCCGTTGGCTTTCCAGGATATTCTCATCGAGCACGTTCACGGCCGCTCACACCGTCAACTCCTGAGCGTGCGCCCGGAACGTTTCTCGGGCGGCGCGCACCGCCTCTCCGATAGCATCCTCGGTGATGCGGCCACGCCATTCTTCAACGATGCTCGGCCAGGCCATGCCGCTGGCGACTTGTTCGAGCACGTCGGCGACCAGGATTCGCGTGCCGCGAAACGTGGGTTGGCCGTGGCAGATTCTTGGATCGGCGACGATGTAACGGCCCACGATTTTCTTTTTCATAGCTGGCCCATCCATACGCCGTTTTCCTGGGTCAGTCAACGCGTCCGGTTCAATCGCGAATCGCAAATCTGAAATCGCAAAATATGAATGATCTCAAATTCGCCCTCCGCCAACTGCTGAAGCATCCCGGTTTCACCGCTGTGGCCGTGCTGATCCTGGCGCTGGGCATCGGCGCGAACATTGCCGTGTTCAGCGTGGTGAACACGATTTTACTGCGGCCGCTGCCATTTCCCGAGGCGCAGCGGCTGGTGCGGATCGTGGAGAAGAATCCCGCCTCCGGTGAATCCAGCAAAACTTATACGGCGGATGCCACGCAGGATTTCCAGCAGCAGAACCACTCGTTCCAGTCCGTGAGCGGTTACTTCGCCTTCACTCCGCCTGACAATCTCAAGCTCGTTGGCAATGGCCAGCCGGTGCCGGTTACCGGTCTCCTGGTCGCCGAAGGCTTCTTCCAGACTCTCGGCATAGAGCCTTCGTTGGGGCGGTTGTTCAATCCCGAGGAATTCGTGCAACACGCCCAGCCGGTGGTCGTGTTAAGCAACCCGTTTTGGAAACGGCAATTTGCCGGTGATCGCGGCATCGTGGGGCGGACGATCCACCTGAACAACACTTCGGTCACCGTCATCGGAGTGCTGCCGGATACGTTCGATTTTGGCGCGGTCTTTTCGCCGGGAGCGAAGGTCGATCTCTTCGGGCCCTACGTCATGGATGATTTTCGCGACGATGGGAACGACCTCGCCTTGGTCGGCCGGCTGAAACCGGGAGTGACCTTGGCGCAAGCCCAGAGCGAGGCCGATCAACTGTTCCCACAGCTCGATTTCGAACACAAACACCCCGAATACGGAAAGCCCTACACCGGCCGGCTTACGGGATTAAAAGAGTACGTCAGCGGCAAACTGAGGCGGTCGCTGATTGTGCTTTGGTGCGCGGTTGGGATGATCTTGCTGATTGTTTGCGTGAATTTGTCGAACTTGCTGTTGGTTCGGACCGCGGGGCGCAGCCGGGAATTCGCGGTGCGTTGCGCTCTGGGAGCCAGCCGCAGCCGCCTGGTATGTCAATTGCTGACCGAGAGCCTGGTACTGGCCGGTGCCGGCGCCGCGCTGGGTTTGGGGCTTGCCTACGTTATCGTCTCGTACCTCACCCATCAAGGATCGATTGCCCTGCCGCTGCTGAGCATGGCGCGCGTGGACAGGACGGCGCTGGCCTGGACGCTCGTGATCACCGTTGGAGCGGCGATTCTTTTCGGGTCCGCGCCGGGGCTGCGCATGTCGGGCGGAAATCTGCAGGAGCAACTGAAAGATGGCGGGCACGGAACCAGTGATGGCAGAAAACACGAGCGCACGCGCTCGTCGCTGGTGATCGTGGAGATCGCCCTGGCTTGCGTGCTCCTGGTGGGCGCAGGTTTGTTGTTTCGCAGCTTTCTCCGCCTTCTGGACGTTGACCTCGGCTTTGAGCCGAGCCGAGCCGCGGCCATCAGCGTGGATTATGACGATGGCGGAAATCCGGCCAAGCGGGCCGCGATCTGGGAGGACGTTGTGGGGCGCAGCTCGATGATTCCGGGCGTCGAGGCCGCCGGCATCTCCGATAACCTGCCGATGAGCCGGAATCGGAGTTGGGGGATCGCACCCAAGGGCGAGCAGAAGCCAAACGGCCGCGATTTTATCGGTGTCTTTGTCTATATCGTGTCACCGGGTTATCTGAAGGCGATGGGAATGCGGCTGTTGGAAGGGCGCGACGTCAGTTGGGCCGATCTTTCCGGGAACCGAAACGTCGTCATCATCAACCAGACGGTCGCGCGGAGACTGTGGCCGGGGCAGGACGCGCTTGGGCGCACGGCCGTCGCCGGGGGAACGAATGCGCAAGTGATCGGGGTGATCGCCGATGTGCGCGAAAGCAGCGCCGAGGACAATGCCGGGGCGCAGATGTATTTGCCCGCGACCAAGCGGTTCGGGCCGGAAGGCGCCTACCTGGTCGTGCGTTCGAAGCTGCCGCCGGCCGCGCTGGCGACGACGGTGATGCGAACGCTGCGCGAGATCAATCCAGGACAGCCGGCGACGCCGTTCAAACCCATCCAGGGACTGGTGGACCACGCGACCTCTCCCCGGCGCTTCTTTGTGCTGTTGGTGGGGATTTTTGCCGGTCTGGGACTCCTGCTGGCTTCGCTGGGAACCTACGGGGTTATCTCCTATTCGGTCACGCGGCAGACTCAGGAGATCGGGATACGCATGGCGCTGGGCGCGACGCAAACCCGAGTGCAACTCGATGTGATCGGGAAGACCCTGCGACTCGCACTCGTCGGCATCTCGGTTGGAATCATCGCCTCACTTGCCGTCGCGCGTCTGATCGCGTCGCTGCTTTTTCAAACGACGCCCACCGATCCCGTCACCTTCGCGGGGATGGCCATCCTGTTGTGCGCGGTGGCTTTTGTTGCCGGCTATCTCCCCGCCCGCCGCGCGGCGAAGGTCGATCCGATGGAGGCGCTGCGATGCGAGTGATGAGGTATGAAGCATGAATGCCAACCCCCGACGACCGTCACTCCTCGTTCATCCCCCATAACTCATAATTGCCATGACCAACCTCAAACTCTCCTTACGTCAACTGCAGAAAGACTCCGGGTTCCGGGAAGTGACGAATGATGAGTGGCGAGTTACAGAACTCCTATGAATGATTTGCGATTTGCGGCACGGCAGTTGGTCAAGCATCCGGGTTTCACACTCGTGGCGGTGCTCACGCTCGCCTTGGGTGTCGGGGTGAACACAGCCATATTCAGTGTTGTAGACGGGGTACTCTTGCGGCCGCTCGACTACCCCGACTCCGGACAGTTGGTTTGGTTGTGCGAGCGGGGACTCGATTGGTCGGGGGGCTCGATCGCTTATCCCAATTTCGCCGATTGGAAAAATCAGCAGTCCGTTTTTGAGAATCTTGGCGTTTACGATGGGGGGAACTTCACCCTCACGGGCGCGGGCGAGCCTGTCCGGCTGGCGGGAGCGCTGGTGTCGGCCGATGTGTTTGCGGCCTTGCGCACCTCACCGGAAATCGGGAGGGTTTTCCGGGCAAACGAAGATAAGCCGGGCGCTCCGCCAGTCGCCGTGATCAGCCACGCCCTCTGGCAGACTCGATTTGGCAGTCGTGCCGGGATACTTAACACGACGATCACGCTCGATGGGAACCCTTATACAGTCTTGGGCGTCATGCCCGCGGGATTTGTATTTCCCGACAAAGTCGATCTCTGGGTGCCGGTGGGTCCTTACTCCGCCCAGTCCAGTTGGCAGAAGCGAGACTATCATCCGGGACTGTTCGGATTGGCGCGTCTCAAGCCGGGAGTCAGCCTCGAAGAGGCGCGGACCAATCTGGACGTTATCGCTGGTCGGCTTGAACGACAATACCCGGAGTCCAACAAGACCCGGGGCGTCCAGATCGACCGGTTATTGGACCACGAAGTTGGACACGTCCGCCGCGCACTCTGGATTCTCCTCGGGGCGGTCGGTTTTGTGTTGGCCATTGCGTGCGCGAACGTCGGCAACCTGTTGCTCGCGCGCGCGGCGGCCCGCGAAAAAGAAATGGCGGTGCGCGCGGCTCTGGGAGCGGGCCAATGGCGCTTGACGCGGCAATTGCTCGCGGAAAGCGGCTTGCTCGCGCTCCTGGGCACGGGAGTGGGTCTGCTTCTGGCCAACGTCGCCCTCCGGGTCGTGGCCGTGCTTGCCGGCGCGAATCTCCCGCGCGCGGCCGAAATCAGCCTGGACCCGCGGGTGCTGCTGTTCTCGGGGTTGGTGGCGGTGGTCGCCGCCGCCGTCTTCGGCCTTGCCCCAGCGTGGCAGGCGAGCCGGGTCGACCTGCAGCGCACGCTGAAGGAGACCGGGCGCGAGACCACAACCGGTCGCGCGGGATTGCGGCAAGGACTGGTCATTGCGGAAATCGCGCTGACCTTCGTTCTCCTGGCCGGCGCCGGCCTGGTGCTCCGCAGCTTTCACCAACTCTTGCAAGTGAATCCCGGTTTTGTCACCGACCGCGTCCTGACGTTTCATCTGGACTTGCCTGAGCGCAGGTATCCGTCGAATGAGCGACAGATTCTCTTTTACCAGGTGCTTCTGGAAAAACTGCGCGCGTTACCCGGTGTGCAAGCCGCCAGCCTCGCCTCCAAGCCGCCGCTGGATGACAACGCCTGGGATATGCTCTTCCTGATCGAGGGACGACCGGAACCGCCGCCTCAGCTTCGACCCTCGTTGCGATTCCATCTGGTCGCACCCGATTACTTCCGGGTCATGGGCATTCCACTTCTCCAAGGACGAGATTTCACGGACCAGGACAATCGGGAACACCTGAGGGGCGGTGCTTTCGGCGCGGATTGGGGGGCAGGACTCAACTCGATTATAATCGATGAAGAATTCGCGAAACGCTATTGGCCCAACCAGAATCCGCTCGGCCAGCGCGTGCGGCTTCCCTGGGGCGAACGCGGGAAACAGCACATTATGACCATCGTCGGTGTGGTCGGGCGAATTAAAGAGAATCACTTGAGCGAGGAGGGCGGGATGGTGCAGGCCTATTTCCCCATTTTTCAGCAGCCGCTCTTAAGCCTGGCGGTGGCAGTCAAAACAACGAGCGACCCCGTCGCCCTCATGGGCACGATGCGGCAACAAATTACTCAGCTTGACCCGGCGCTGCCCATTTTCGGGATTTCCACCATGAAAGACATGCGCAATCGCAACGTGGCGCCGGACCGGCTGAATCTCGGCCTGCTGGGAGGGTTCGCCGCGCTCGCCCTGGTTTTGGCCATCATCGGGCTTTATGGCGTTCTGTCACTCACCGTCACCCAGCGGCAACGAGAGATCGGCGTGCGGATGGCGCTGGGCGCCCAACGATTCGAGGTGCTCGGTTTCGTCGTGGGGCAAGGCATGCGGTTGGTCCTCGCCGGCGCGTTCCTCGGCCTGTTGGGAGCCTTGGCACTGACTCGGGTTCTAACCAGCGTCCTGTTCAAGGTCGAGCCTACCGATGTTCTGACCTTCGTCAGCGTGATCCTGTTACTTTGCGTCGTAGCTTTGCTGGCCTGCTACATCCCGGCAAGGCGGGCGGCGCGAGTGGATCCGATGGAGGCGTTGCGATGCGAATGACCAGATGGCGCGAGATGGTGGTAGGAGCTGGATTCGAACCAGCGTAGGCGTTAAGCCAGCAGATTTACAGTCTGCCCCCGTTGGCCGCTTGGGTATCCTACCACCCGGCCGCCGATCGGCGCGGGAGCCGGGATTTAAGCCCGATCGCCTGGCCCAGCTCAAGCGCAAAATGGCAGCGCCGTTGGGCAAAATCAACGTTGAACTTTGGCCTTCGGCCTCTACCTTTGGTTTATGTTCGATTCCCTGAGCGACAAGCTCCAGCAGGTATTCCGCAACCTGCGCGGCCTCGGCAAGATTTCCGAGAGCAATGTCAGTGATTCGCTGCGCGAGGTGCGGCTGGCCTTGCTGGACGCCGATGTCCATTTCAAAGTCGCCCGCGATTTCATCGAGGCGGTCAAGCAAAAGGCCATCGGCCAGGAGGTCATCCAGAGCATTCAACCCGGCCAGCAGATCATCAAGATTATCCATGATGAATTGGTAGCACTGCTCGGGTCGAGTCATGCGGGGCTGGAGTTGACCGGACATCCGGCCAGCATTCTCATGGTGGGTTTGCATGGCTCAGGCAAGACCACGTCCAGCGGCAAGCTGGCGCGCCTGCTGCAAAAGCAAGGCCAGGCGCCGTTGCTCGTGGCCGCCGACGTCGATCGGCCGGCGGCGATGGACCAACTCGAGACGCTGGGGAAACAACTGGGCCTGCCGATCATCGTCCGGCGCGGCGAGACCGATGTGCTGCGGATCGCCCGCGAGGCCATCGAATTCGCCCGCACCCAGCAGCGCAGCCCGGTCATCTTCGACACCGCGGGCCGGCTCCAGATTGACGAGCCGCTGGTGCAGGAGTTGGTGCGGTTGCGCGACCTGGTGCAGCCGCAGGAGATTCTGCTGGTGCTCGATGCGGCGACCGGCCAGGAGGCGGTGAACGTGGCGACGCATTTTGACCAGGCGCTCCACATCACCGGGGCGGTGCTGACCAAGCTCGACGGCGATGCGCGCGGCGGAGCGGCGTTGAGCCTGCGGGCCGTGACGGGCAAGCCGATCAAGCTGGTCGGTGTGGGCGAGAAACTCGAGGATTTCGAGCCGTTTCACCCGGAGCGGATGGCGACGCGGATCCTGGGAATGGGCGACGTGGTGAGCCTGGTCGAGCGCGCGGCTGAAGCGGTGGGCCTGGACGATGCCAAGCGGCTTGAGGAGAAGATGCGCAGGGGCCAGTTCACGCTGGAGGATTTTCTGGGGCAGTTGCGCCAGATGAAGAAACTGGGCTCGCTGGAGAGCATCGTCGGGCTGCTGCCGGGCGGGTCGGAGATGCTCAAGCAGGCCGACCTGACGAAGAGCGAGAAGGAATTCCGCCGGATGGAGGCGATGATCTGCGCCATGACACTCCAGGAGCGGCGGCATCCGCAAATCCTCAACGCGCGTCGCCGGGTGCGCATTGCCAAGGGGAGCGGGGTTTCGGTGGCCGAACTGAACAACCTGCTGAACCGATTCAGCCAGATGCAGCAGATGATGAAGAAGATGGGGAAGTTCCAGAAGCTGATGGCACGAATGGGGCCGCCGCCACCCGGGATGTTTCGGCGGTAGCCAGGCGCAGAATGCGGCTGGACCGCGGCAGCGCAAGACCGCCTGGGGCTTGAAACGCGGGCGTCAGGGCTAAGGCGCGCCTGGCTACGGACTCTGGCCTTGCTTGATCAGCCACACCTCG
>JAGWYX010000154.1 GCA_018969165.1 Verrucomicrobiota bacterium | reverse complement strand
ACCCAGCCGCGCTCCGTTTTTGAAAGACGGTCTGAGGCTCTGCCTCGTTGGACTGATGGAGCCGACAGAAAGGTGTTCGAGGTTTGAGCGGCACGGGTTGCCATCATGGGAATGTTCGACAAACTGTTTGGGAAACGCGAACACTCGCTGCCGGGGCCGGCGCACGGCGTGGTGCAGCGGTTGCTCCACGAGACCCTCGACGCGTGAGGACGCACTGGGTCATCGGGGTTCTCCTGGCCTTGACACCGGCCTTCCTCCCGGCCGGGGATTTCGAGTTCGTCGTGATCGGCGACACCCGCCCGCGCTTCGAGAGCGAGAGCTTCCGGCCCTTCGAGAACCTGATCTCCCGGATCAACACCCTCGAGCCGGACCTGGTAATCAACCTCGGTGACCTGATCTACGGCTACGGCCCCCGGAGCAAGGAGAAGCAATGGGACCGATACCAGGCGGTCGCCGCGACCATCCGTGTTCCGTACTACCAGGTGCCCGGCAACCACGACACCCACTCCCGCAGCGCCCGGCGGATTTACGGCGAACGGTTCGGCAAGTTCTACCAGTCCTTCGATCATGGCCCCTGCCATTTCGTGCTGCTGGACAACACCGAGGAACAACGCTGGGGCTACCTGGGCCCCGGGCAACTCGCCTGGTTGAAAGCCGACCTGCAACAAACCCGGGCCCGCGCCGTCTTCGTGTTTATGCATTTCCCGGTCTGGGAACCGGAACGGGTCACCCCGCAATACTACGCGTTTTGGGAACGAACCTTGCACCCCCTCTTCCGCGCCAACCGGGTGCGAGCCGTGTTCGCCGGCCATTACCATGCCTACGGACCGACCCGCCAGTTCGACGGGATTCGCTATTTCATCACCGGCGGCGGCGGGGCCGAGCTGCGCCCCGAATACCGCCAGTCCGGCGGCGAACACCATTTCATGCGCGTCCAGGTCTCCGACGCCGCGTTCGACGTCCGCGTGGTCACCGAACGCGGCGAAATGACGGATCCCGAGGCGGACGTGATGGGCGGGCTGCTCTTTGCCGCCCGGAACGTTTCGCGGATTGGGATCCGACCCGACACGCAGGATTTAAGGACGGGCGTCCCATTCACGGTTTCCGTGGACAATCCCTACCCCCAGGTCCTGAGCGGCCAGGCCGCCTGGGTCATGGACGCCAGCGCGTTTTCCGTCGATCCCAAGGGCGTATCGATCCGCATCCCACCGGGCCAAAGCCGGACATTCGCGTTCACCTTGAAGGCCTTGCTGGACCACCCTCCGCTCGCATCCCTACCCCGGCTGGAATTCCGTGTCGCCGCCGGCTCAACCCAGCACCGCTTCCACCGCGAGGTGCGCCTCTTGCAGACAATGACCGCCCCGCTCCGGGCCGCCGCGCCCGCCCTGGACGGCCAACTCACCGACTGGACTGGGCTGCCGTCGTTGGTCCTGGGCGACGGCTCAGCGCCGGCCGAGTTCCGGTCCGCGCACGATGGCAAGACGCTCTACCTGGCCCTCACCGTCCCGGCCCTTGACGCGGCCGAGGCGAGAGAATCGGGCTTTGGCGACGAAGTCCAAATCGGGCTGGCCCGCCACCGCAGTGGCACGGATTTCGGCGGGGACTTCCTCCGGCTTGGTTTAAACCGGGACCTGCCGCGCGTCCAGGACCGAACTCCGGGACACAAGCACCCGTTCGCGTTGCCCGGCGTCCAGAGCGTGGCCCGGACGCACGGCCAACGCACGACCTACGAGATCGCGATCCCGCTGCGGCTGCTCGGCGCCTCGTTGACCGGCAAAGGCGCCGGGCTCGTCCTCGATTTGTCGTTCCCCGCGGCCGAGGAGCAACCGTCCGGCGCGGAACGGCCCGAGCCGGGATTGAACTCCTTCGCTTATCGGGTCCGTTATGGCAGCGATTCGCTCGTGCCGGTTTACTTCGTCGAGTTGCGCCTGGAGCCGGGGCACCGGCCCTGACCGCCCGGCACGCCTCAGACCACCGGCCTGGCGGCCCTCGCGGATTTGGAACGCGAGTTGTCCTCGACTCGCAGCGCGTCGGCACGGAATCGGCCGGAGAATGTTCTCTGGTCGTTGGCGACCCGCGGCCGCCGCGGCTGGGGACCAGCCGCGGTCCGGACGGCCGGCTTTCGGTCGTTTCCTCCCATCGATCTCCGATTCCGCTTATCCTCCGTCCGTTTCCTCACGGCCGGCGGAGGGTGCCGTCACGGTCGCGGAGCCGGCCCCAGCCAAAGTCGAACGGGGGCTGGTCCCGGATGGGGTAGCGGGCGGCCTTGGCCTCGTCGATGTCGATGCCGAGACCCGGTTTTTCGTTGCACCAGAGCATCCCGTCGCGGATTTCCGGCGCGCCGGGAAATACCTCGCGGGTCGCGTCGTTGAACAGCACCGCCTCCTGGATGCCAAAATTCCACGTGGCCAGGTCGAGGTGGACATGGGCGGCATGGCCGACGGGCGAAGTGTCGCCCGGGCCGTGCCAGGCCGTGCGCACGCGGAAGAAGTCGCACAACGCGGCGATCTTCCGGGCGGCGCTGATGCCGCCGACCTGGGAAAGGTGACAACGGATGAAATCGATCAGTCGCCCGGTGACCAGGCCGAGCCATTCGTTCGGGTTATTAAACAATTCCCCCATCGCGATCGGGGTCGTGCATTGCTGGCGCAGGTTGCGGAAATACCCGACGTCCTCGGGGGCCAGCGGGTCCTCGAGAAAGAACAGGTGATACGGCTCCAGTTCCTTGGCCAGCCCGATGGCGTCGATCGGCGAAAGACGCTCGTGCATGTCGTGGAGCAACTGGATTTCGTCACCCAGATGCTCGCGCAGAAACTTAAAGAGCCTGGGAACGACCCGGCGATAGGCGGCCGGCTCGAAGCGGTCGCCGGCAAACGGGTCGTCCGTCGCCGACCCGGCGGGGCCATGGGTGGCGCCCGCGCCCGAGCCGGCGCCGTAAACCGCCTGGCCCGGTACGGCGACCTGGGCGCGGATGTACCGGATGCCCAGGGCCATGAGCTTTTGCACCGACTCCAGCACCGCCTCCGGCGTGCGGCCCGAGGCGTGGCGGTAAACCGGCACGGCGCGCCGGCATTTGCCCCCGAGCAACTGGTAGAGCGGCAGGCCGGCGCGTTTGGCCTTGATGTCCCACAGGGCGGCATCAACCCCGCTTAACGCGTTCATCAGCACCGGCCCGTTGCGCCAGTACGAACTCTGGTACATCGCCTGCCACAGGTCCTCGATGTTATCCGGATCTTGGCCGGCTAGAAACGGCGCCAGATACTCGTTGACGGCCGTGGCCACGGTGCGGATGCGCTGGGTGAACGTGGCGCAGCCGACCCCATGCAAACCGGGTTCGCTGGTCTCGACTTTCACCACGCACAACCGGATGCGCGCCGGCGCGGTGAGGATCGCTTTTACGCGGGTGATTTTGAGCCGGGGTGGTTGGGACGGCGCCAGCGGGTCGGGGGCAGCCGGTGCGGCGGCCGGCGCCCGGCTGCCGCTGCCCACCAGGCCCGCCAGGGCAGCGCCGCGCGCAAGCTGGTCCAGGAAGGTTCGACGGTTCATGGTGCGTGGATCCCAAAACGGCCGCGCCAGCCCGGATTTGGGATCGCCCAATGCTCGGAGTTCCCGCCCGGATCGTCAACACCTTTGCCGTGGGCCAAATCGCAATGCCGGCCGCCGGTGGCGGCGCCGGGCGGGAGTCGGCCCCGACCGGAATTTCTCCGCCGTTGCCAAGGAGGCGGCCTCCCGCTTAGGATGGGGCAACCCGGTGGCCGCGCCAGCCGGGTGCCGAATGGCTGAGTATAAAATTCAACTCGAGGTCTTTGAAGGCCCGTTGGACCTGCTCCTTTACCTCATCAAAAAGGAGGAGGTCGATATTTACCAGGTCAACCTCACCCGGATCGCCACCCAGTTTGTCGCCTACCTGGAACAGATGCAGAAGCTGGACCTGGACATCACCGGCGAGTTCCTGGTGATGGCGGCGACCCTGCTCTACATCAAGAGCCGGGAATTGCTGCCGGTGGACCAACAGGTCGCCCTCGAAACCGAAGACGACGGCCTGGACCCGAAATGGGAGCTGATCCGGCGCTTGGTCGAATACAAAAAATTCAAAGACGCCTCCGGCCAGCTCCAGACCCTGGAGGCCGAGCAGGCCAACCGGTTCGCGCGCGTGCCCGGTAAACCGGACCTGGCGATGGAAGCGCCCCCGCCAAAAACCGAGGTTACCCTTTTCGACCTGATCAACGCCGTCAGCGCCATCCTCCAGCGCTTCCAACAGCGGGGCGGCCTGACGGAGATTTACGAGGACCAGTGGAGTGTCAGCGGCAAGATCGAGGAATTGATGCGACGCCTGGGCGAGCGGCCGGTCCTGAAGTTCCTGGAGCTGTTCACCCACGCCACCAGCCGCTCCGAGGTCGTCGCCACCTTCCTCGCCCTCCTCGAACTGATTCGCTTGAAACAAGTCCTCGTCTCGCAGCCGGCACCGTTCGGCGAAATTGAAATCACCGCGCGGCCGAGCCCGGCGCCTCCCGCCCCGCTGGCGCCGCCACCCGCGACCGCGGCCACCGATGCACCCGCCTGATTCATGGAACTGAAATTTGTCCTCGAAGCCATCCTGTTCACGGCGCAAAAGCCCCTCACCGCGCGCGAACTGCGCGAACTCATGACCCGCGCCGCCGACGACACCGAGGATGCGGCCGCCAAGGCCTTTCGCAAGGTCGCCGAAGCCGACGTGACGGCGGCCCTCGAGCAGTTGGAGCGCGAGCACTGCGAGGCGGGCCGCAGTTACCGCCTGGCTTGCGTGGCCGACAGTTGGCAGTTCGTCAGCCAACCCCAGTACGCCCCCTGGCTGCGGGCCTTGCTGGGCGAAAAGGCCCGGCCGGCCCGACTGTCGCAGGCCGCCCTCGAGACCCTGGCCATCATCGCCTACCGCCAACCGCTGACCCGGGCCGAGATCGAGCAAATCCGCGGGGTCTCCGTCGATGGGGTGATGCAAACCCTGCTGGAGCGCGGGTTGGTGGAGCAAGTTGGGCGCGCCGACGTTCCCGGCCGCCCGGGGACCTACGGCACCACCAGGCTTTTTCTCGAATACTTCGGCCTGCGCGGCCTCGAGGACCTGCCGGCCGCTGACGAGTTGCGCCGCCTCGAAGTCCCGAAACCGCCGGGCCTGATGACCGCCGAGCCCGGCCTGGCGACCGCCCCCCCGGAACAACTCACCCTGCAACCGACCGGTTCGGACGGCACCCCACCGCCACCGGCGCAGTCCGACACCGCCGGCGCGCCGACGGCCCCACCCGAGGGCGCGCCATGACCATCGCCGAACACCGCCAGGCCATCGACAAGCTGGACGCGCAAATTGTCAAGCTGCTGAACGAGCGGACGCGCCACGTGCTGGAAATCGGCGCGATCAAACTCAAGGCCGGTGAGGAGATTTATGCGCCGCACCGGGAACTGGCCGTGCTCCAGCGCCTCGGCAAGGTCAATCCGGGACCGATCACCAACGATTCCCTGCGCCAGATTTATCGCGAGGTCATGTCCAGCGCCCTGGCCCTCCAGAAGTCCATGACCATCGCCTACCTCGGACCCGAGGCGACTTTCACCCACCAGGCCGCCTTGCGCCGGTTCGGCAGCAGCCTCCGCTACGCCGCCCAAAAAACCATCGCCGACGTCTTCACCGAGGTGAGCAAAAACCGCGCCGACTACGGTGTGGTGCCGGTCGAAAACTCGACCGACGGCGTCGTCACCAACACACTGGACATGTTCGTGGACAGCGAACTGAAGGTCGTTTCACAGATCATCCTGCGCATCCAGCACTGCCTGATGAGCCGCGTTGCGCTCCCGCGCGTCCGCAAGCTCTTCACCCATCCCCAGGCCCTGGCCCAGTGCCGCGGCTGGGTCCAGAATCACCTGCCCGAAGTCGAAATCATCGAGACCTCGTCCAACACGCGCTCGGCCCAACTGGCGGCCACGCAACGCGGCGCCGCCGCCATCGCCAGCTCGCTCGCCGCGGAAAAATACCGCCTGCGCGTGCTCGAACACGACATCCAGGACGACTCGAACAACGCCACCCGCTTCCTGGTCCTGGGCCGACAGTGCAGTCCTCCCACCGGCCACGACCGCACCAGCCTCCTGTTCGGCATCCCCAACCAGGTGGGCAGCCTGGACCAAATCCTGTCGTTCTTCAGCCGGTGCAAGCTGAACTTGACCAACATCGAGTCACGACCGGATAAATCGCACGCAGTCGGCAGCCTCATCTTTGTTGACTGCGAGGGCCACGTGCGGGATCCCGCCGTCGCCAAGACCCTGGCCGGCCTTCGCAAACGCTGCTCGCTGGTGAAGGTGCTCGGCTCCTATCCCAACGTTCACTAGCGGGGCACCGCCTCAGACCGTGTCTTAAATACGGAGCGCGGCTGGGTCGCAGACCAGCCGCAGCGCGACGGCTGAGTAACACGTGCCCGAAGCGCAAGGCGTGCTGCGGCTGGTCGAGAACGACCCAGCCGCGCTCCGCATTCTTCCAACACGCGCTCAGACCGCAATCCGGGTCCGTTGGGGTACGCGCGGTTTTGGTGTGCTTCCGGTAGCTCCTCGGTGCGCCTGCCTGTCGGCAGACAGGCGCCTCGCTCATGGAGTCCTTGAGGCGAAGAACACAGACCGTGAAAGCGACGCCAAAACTTGACTTGATGACAGCATGTCTCACGGTTCAAGGACTCTCAGGCCGAACGGACTTGCAAAAGACCGGTCCGACCGCCAAAGTCCAATCTGCAACCGTGACGCCGAAAAACGCCATCGCCTTCCTGGGCCCCGCAGGCACCTTCGCCCACTTCGTGGCGCAGCGGCGCTTCGGGACCCGGCGCCGCCTCGTCCCGCGCCCCACCGTCAAGCGGGTCATCGACTATGTCCGCCAGGATCGCTCGCGGCTCGGGGTGGTCCCGATCGAGAACTCGTCCGGCGGCGCCATTGTGGACACCGTCGCCGAGCTGGTGGATCCGGCCTCGAATTTGTTCATCCGAGAAGCCCTGTCGGTAAACGTCAAGCTGGCGCTGCTGGGCCGTGATCGGAAAAATGTCCGCGTCATTTACTCCCACTTCGCGCCGTTGCAGCACTGCGAGACCTGGCTGAACGACCATTTCCCCGCTGCCGAGCTGCGCGAGGAGGCCAGCACCGCGGTGGCGATGCAGAAGGCCGCCGCCGAGCCAGGCGCCGCGGCGATCGGCAACCGCCTGGCAGCCGGGATTTACAAGCTGCGCGTCCTGGAATACCCAATTCGGTCCGACGTCCGCAACGTCACCCAGTTCGTCGTCGTCGGCCACCCGGACAAGACGCCGCCGGACAGCTCGCGCACGAGCATCGTCGTCACGCTCCCCAACACCTCGGGCAGCCTGTGCGATTTCCTGACCCCGTTCAAGACCGAGGGGGTGAACCTCTCGCGCATCATTTCCCGGCCCATCGTGGGCCGACCCGCCAGCTACCTCTTCGTGATCGACATTGAAGGGACTGAGAACCAGCCGCGGGTCCACCGCGCGCTCCAAGCCGGTCGCGCGGTCAGTTCCAGTGTCAAATTGATCGGCGTCTATCCCGTTCGCCCAGCCTACGATTCCTGAAGCCGCCGGGAGTCGGACCGGCGCGCCAGCGTCCTGGACCGCGGGTTGTCCTCAACCCGCAGCGGCCCGGCACGCGCCG
>JAGWYX010000153.1 GCA_018969165.1 Verrucomicrobiota bacterium | reverse complement strand
ATTTCATCGCGAATTACCCGCCGTTCTCGTGCTGGACGCCGGCCTACCTGTCGAAGTTCCGCCAGGCGCTCTCGCGGCCGGCCGAGCCGGGTCCGTTGGGACTTTACGTGCACCTCCCGTTCTGCCGGCAACGCTGTCATTACTGTTACTTCCGCGTTTATCCCAGGCGGACGCCGGCGGACGTGGACCGCTACATCGAGTCGGTGTTGAAGGAGTTCGCCATGTACCTGAATTATCCGGCGATCCGGGGTCGGCCGATCAGCACGGTTTATTTCGGGGGCGGCTCGCCGTCGTATCCATCGATCGAGCAGATTCGGCGGCTGGTGGATGGATTGCGAGGGCTGAGCACCTGGGAGCAAATCGAGGAGAGCACCTTCGAGTGCGAGCCGGGCACGTTGAGCCCGGCGAAGCTCGAGGCGCTCCGGGAGCTGGGCATTCGGCGATTGAGCCTTGGACTGCAAACGCTGGACGACGAGATTCTGCGGCGCAACGGGCGGGACACCACGGTGACGGAGAGCTTGCAGGCCTTCCGTATGGCCCGCGACGCCGGGTTCAAGGAGATCAATGTTGATTTGCTGGCCGGGCTGCCAGGAGAGACCGACGCGACCTGGCGGCGAACGGTGGGTGAAGTGCTGGCGCTGCTGCCGGATTGCGTCACCATTTACCAGATGGAACTCACGCATAATTCGAGCCTGTACTCGGCGATGAAGGCGGGGCGCGAGGTGCCCTTGCCGGCCTGGCCGAAGAAGCGGCAGTGGGCCGAGGAGGCGTTCGGGCAATGCGAGGCGGCGGGTTACACGATCGGCAGTGGTTACATGGCGATTCGCGATCCTAGCCGGTGGCGGTTTGTCTATACGGTCGAACATTTCTGGCACGGCGCCGACCTGCTGGCGCTGGGGGAAACGGCATTCGGCCATATTCAAGGCGTGCACTACCAGAACATCGATACATTCGAGGCCTATACCCGCTCGCTGGCCGCGGAGCACCTGCCGCTGCGCCGCGCGCTGCGGCTGCGCTCGGAGGAAAAGCTGCGCCGCGAGGTGATCCTCCTGCTCAAGACAGGAGTGCTGGACGCGGCGTATTTCAGGAAGAAATTCGGCGTGGAATTGACGGCGCAGTTCGCGGCGCAGTTCGACGAGTTACGCCGGCGGAAACTGCTGGAGGTGGACGGCGATCGAATCCAACTGACGCGGGAGGGCCTCCTGCAAGTGGACTGGTTGTTGCCGGCCTTTTATCTGCCCGAACACCGCGGGGTGCGCTACACGTGATCCGGCTCCGGCAATTGAACCGGCTGCTGGGGCATGCGTGGGAGCACAATCCGTTTTATCGACGCAAGTGGACCGCGGCAGGGGTCCGGCAGCGTCGGCTCTCGCGGCTGGAGGACCTGGCGGATTTCCCGTTAACCATGCGCGTCGAGTTGGTGGCCGACCAGACGGCATCCCCGCCATTAGGGAGCAACCGGGCCCGCCCGCTCGCTGAGTTTCGGCGGATCCACCGGTCCTCGGGCACGACCCGCACGCCGGTGTTTTGGGGCGACACCGCGCGGACGTGGCGGTGGATCCTGGAGGGCAGCGAACGACTCTTCCAACTGGCGGGAGTGCAACCGGCCGATCGGTTGCTGTTCGCGATGGGTTTCGGGCCGTCGTCCGGCCCGTGGATCATTTACGAAGGGGCGCACCGGCTCGGCTGCTTGTGTTTCACGAGCGCCGCCGTCGAGGTCGGCGAGCAACGACGGTGGTTGGAGCAATTCCGCCCGAGCATCCTGGTGGGCAAACCGAGCGCGTTGCTGGCGTTGGCGGCTGCTGGGCCGGGCGCCGGGCGCCGACCCGCCTCGCCTGGGGTGCGAATGCTCATCCTGACTGGGGAACCGAACTTCGAGTCGCTGCGGGGACGACTGGAGCGGGCCTGGGGCGCCGAATGTTTTGATCGTTACGGGTTGACCGAGGCCGGATCGGTGGCAGGCGAGTGCCCGGCGCACCCGGGTGGCATGCACCTGCTGGACGAAGCCTTCATCGCGGAGTCGATCGATCCGTTGACCGGCCGACCGGTGGCCAACGGCGCGCCGGGCGAATTGGTGCTGACGACCCTGGGTCGCGTGGACCGGCCGATTATCCGTTACCGGACCGGGGATCGTGTGCGACTGGTCAGGGATTACGCCTGTGCGTGCGGGCGATCGGGGACGTTGCTGCTGGGAGGCGTGAGACGGCTCGGAGCAGACGAGACACCAAAGGCAAGACGTAAGCCGTGAAGCCACGGAGGGTGGCGGCCACCGCACGACGGCATCGACTATTCGGTTGCTGGCGTGCACGAGCAGGCGGAGGTTGCAATTTCACGGTTCCCGGAGAGCCGCCGCTCGTGACAGCGCTCGGAATGGGACCAGGAGTCAGCACGCGATCGGACCGCGGCTTGTCCCCAGCTTCAGCGCGTGCCGGGCCGCTGCGGGTTGCGGACAACCCGCGGTCCGGTTCCTGGAAAGCCTGCAAGAGTCAAGGTGAGGGCGGGTTCACGGCGCGCCACCATTTGCCGCCGGCGGCTTCCATCCGCGCTTGAAACGATCGACGTATTGGCGGGTCAGTTCGATGTAGCGCCGGCCATATTCGCGCGAGTCACAAATGTCGGTGCCTTCGTGGAATTCGTTCCAGGTCTCAAGCATCACCAGGTGGGAGGGCTGCCGGAGAAACTTGAGCCAGTTGCGCTCGTAAAATTTCCCGCCTTCCCGCGGCACAACCAGCGGGGTCCGGCCCGGCACCGCCGAATGATCGTAACCCGGGCCGAGGTCGGCGACCCCGGGGTTTTGAAGTCCGAGCGCTCCGCCCCAGGCGCACGTATTGTCGGCGAGGATGTGCCAGGAATTCTGCCGCACGAGGTAGGGCACGCGGCCGGCGAAGTCTTGGGCGAACTGTTCTTTGGTGTAATCGATGAATCCCTGGTCGTAATTCTTCGCGAAGGCCGCGGCATAGAGCAGCACCAGCGGATGACCCTCGATCATCGCCCAGTCCCGCGGCGGGATCAGCGAGAAGAAATCGCGGACGGTGGCGTAGAACCAGCGCTTGCCAAAGTCGGTGGTCAGATCGATGTGCTCGTGCCACGAATTCCATTGGAGCGTGCTGGTGTCGTAGAAGAGGCCGATCCGCGGCGGGCGTTTGCCTTCGCGGACCAGCTCCGCGCGGGCCTGGACCAGCGGGGGCAGGCCGGCGAAACTCCAGTGCAACCCCGCGCGGGGGTCCCGCTCGGATGGCGCGCCCCAAAAGACCGGCAGCAGCACGTCGATGCCGGCGGCCATCATGTCGGTCAACTGTTGTTTGTGCCACCGAATCGACGTATAGGCGAAATCGTCCATCGCGGCCGGATGATCGGTCAGCGCGTCGCTGCCGTCGTCGTTGACGATGTGTTCCTTGGTATCAACGTCGTACCAGTAGAAGTAGTAAGCGCCGACCACGCGGTCGGTGGACTTGAAAGTTCTCGCGCCGGCAAAATCCCGCGCCTTCGGGTGAACGTAAGGGCCGAGGGCGGGCGGAATCTCGCGGGCGGGCGGCGTGGCGGCGGTGACGACGGTCGTCAGGGCGAGCAGCGGTCCGAGCACCCGCAACAGAAAGGCATCGATTGAGTTCATTGGTTCAGTTCAGAGCCTGCTTCAGAATACCGTGAGAAAGGTTGATTTGCATCAAGCCGGCCGCGCCCGGGTTTTGCGAGGGTAACGGCATGAGTGAACAACCGCTGATCGATCCGAGCCAAGAAAACATCCTGTCGCTGGCGAACGAGACCCAGTTCGCGCCCAATGGCATTGTCAGCCGCACCCTGTTCCGAACAGCCGCCGCGCGCGTGGTCCTGTTCGGGTTCGCGGAGGGGCAGGAGCTCAGCGAGCACACCTCCACCTCCCAGGCGCTGATCCAGATACTATCCGGCGAGTGCGATTTCAGCCTGGCCGGCACGCCGCATCGCCTCAAGGCCGGCGACCTGCTTTACATGCCGCCGGGGTTGGCCCATGCCGTCAAGGCGACGCAACCGTTTTCGATGCTGCTAACCTTGTTCAAGCCGGAAGGCGCGTCCAGAGACAACTCTAGGCCGACCCCGGCGCCGTTGCCTGCCGAGGATCGCTAAGCCATCGGCGTGTGGCGGAATTTCCGCGGTCGCCCGAACGACACCCATTCGACGACGTAGAGGTCGCCACGCGCATCCACGGTCATGGCGTGCGGCGCAAAGAACTTGTCCGGGTTTTGAGCGGCGACGTCGGGTTTCACCCCCATGCTGCCGTTGGGCACGCCTTTGCCGTCGCCCAGTTGCGCCACCGCCCGGTCGCTCCCGTCGAAGATCGTCACGCGGCTGGCGAGGTCCGGGACGTAGAGGTGTCCGGCGTGCTGGTAAAGGCAACACGGATTGCGCACGTCGCCCTTGAGGGTCCGCTTGTAGTTCAGGTCGAGGTCGAACACCTCGATGCGGTCGTTATGCCGGTCGGCGATGTAGGCCTCGGGTTCGTCGTGCAGGGTGCTGATCCAGATGCCGTGGCAGGTGTTGAACGTGCCGTGAGGGGCGTCCGGCCCGATCTGGTTCTTGGCCGTGTGCCGGCCGATGGTGCGGAGGTGCCGGAAATGCTTGTCGAAATGGCTCACGCGCTGGCTGCCGTAGCCGTCCACGACGTAGATGTCGCCGTTGGGCGCCACCGCCACGTCCGTCGGGTTGGTCCAGTCGAATTTCTGCGCGGTGCTGCCTTCCTGCTGGACGTTGCCGATTTCGTAGAGGATTTTGCCGCGGAGATCGGTTTTGTAAACGCGCTTGCCCAGCTTGGGGCCTTCCTTGTTGGTGCTGACGTTTTCGGTCCAGTAAATGAACTCGTCCGGCCCTTCCTGGCTCCAGTAGAGGCAGTGCGCCGTGTCGGCCACCTGGGCCGTCGTGTAACCGACCTTCTCGGCGAAGTCATTGCTCCAGGTTTCCAGCAGCGTCCCGTCCCGGTCGAAGATCGCCACGCACGGATTGGTCGAGCGCGACGTGACATAGACGCGGCCCTTGGCGTCCAGCACCACGCCGCAGCCGAACCCATAGTGCATCCCCGGGGGCAGTTTGCCCCAGCTCTCGTCCAGCGTGTAGGTCCATGGCCCGCTGCCGATCCGGACCGGCGCCGGGGGCTCGGCGGCGGACACCGAGCCGGGGGCTGCCAGCCCTGCGGCGGCCGTGCCCGTCAGTTTCAGGAAATCCCGTCGGGTCAAACGATGGGGAAAGAGGTAGGCTTGCGTATGCATAGGCAGAATCGAGTCTTCGGATTTGGACGAAACCAATTTAATCTCCTCTCCGCGCCTGTCTAGAGCAAAACTAACGGATCAGATTAGGAATTGCCTTGGACCCGCCAGGGGCGCCTTGCCCCGCGCCCGGGACCGGCGCGGTACAGGCTCGCCAAACGCGGGGCCTCGGGTTAAATTTCGCGGCGATGACTCCGGACGCGGAAGTCGGGCTGCTCGAGCGTTGTCGCCGTGGCGAGGCGCGCGCGTGGGACGAATTGTTCGACCTCCACTACGCGGTGACGGCCCGGTTCGTGTACCAGCTCGGCTCGACGTTCACCCGGGAGGATGTCGAGGAAATCTGCCAGGAAACGTTTTTGAGCGTGATCAAGCACCTGGGATCGTTCCACGGCGAGAGCCGGTTCCAAACCTGGCTGCTGCGGATCGCGGCGAACAGGGCCCGGGACTACCGTGACCGGCAGCGGGCGGCCAAACGCGGCGGCGGCCAGACGCCGCTCTCGCTGCATGCGGAAGACCCGGAGACCGGACTGGTCCTGGACCCGCCCAGTGCCGCGCCGGGACCCGACGTGGCCTTGGCGAGCCGGGAGACCCTGGCGTTGGTGGACCGAGCCCTCGAACAGTTGGGCGAGCCCTGCCGGGAATTGGTCGAACTCCGCTACTTTGGCGACCTGAGCTACGAAGAAATCGGCGCGGCCTTGAAGCTCAACGTCAAGACCGTCAGCTCCCGTCTAAGCCGTTGCCTGGACCGTCTCGAACCAATCCTGGCGGGGACGATTTCGCGGGAGAAACCCGCCGTTTCACCGTCTAACTTGTAGAACATGGCGACTAACCAGCCCAAACCAACCGCCGACGAACTGCTGCGGAGCTACGCGGCCAAGCGCCGGGTCCAGGCCGGGGCGCCGCTGGAACTCCATCCCGCCACGCGCAAGCTGCTGCAGGATGAAGCCGCGCGGGTCTTTGCCCGACCGGCGACGGAACCACGGCCGACGACGCGCCCGTTGGCCGGTTGGTGGCTGCGCTTGGCGTGGGGTGGGGCGGCCCTCGCCGCCGTGGCCGGTCTCCTGGTGATCGTTTCCTCGTCTGGTCGCCGGGCCGCCCAACCACTGCAGGTCGCCCAAAAGGCCCAGAGCAAAACACTCGACCGGCCAAAGCGGTCCCGGGCTTTGGCTGAAGACCAGCAGGAACGACTCGCCCGAAAGCCGGTCGCGGTGTTGTCCGATCGGGCGTCGCAGGAGTCAACCGACACCGCCGATTCCCGCGACGCCATCGACCGGCTGGCCGCGCGAGGCCCCGCGCCAACCGTGGGCGGCGGGGGGGGTGTTGAAGCCGCCAAACAGCCGGGCCCGTACCAAGCGGTGGAAGCCCGCCAAGCCCTGGTCGCCACAGCCGCGCCGACTCCAGCGCTGGTGGCGAACCAAAGCGAAGCCGGCGTGGCTGGAAATCAGGCCGCCTTCGTCGCCGGGAATGCGCTCACCGGCACACCGCCGCGGCGCTTCGTGCAAATCGATTCCCGCGCCCGGTATCGTCGGAACTTCAACTCGCCGGCCCTGCCGACGGTGCTCACCTCGTTCGAAGTGGAGCGAGGGCAGGATCAGATTCGCATCATCGACGCCGACGGCTCGATTTACGAAGGGCGAATCTCGAATAGTCAAGCGGGCGAAAACGTGAACCGCCCGGCCGTGAAAGTGCCGGCGCAACTCGGCACGGAATTGCGCAAAGCTGCGGTCTTGTCAGCCGTGCAGACCAGCAGCACCAACCCGCAAGCCAGTGCCACCCCGATCGGCATCGAGAATTACTCGTTTCGGGCAGTCGGCACGAACCGGAGCTCGAGGCAGACGGTGGTATTCAGCGGCGAGTTCGTGACCGCGCCGTTGTCCAACGGAGCGGGGTTGGGCCAAAACAGGATGCTGGTGCGGGCTTCGGGTGTGGCCCTGCCGGCGGCTCCGGCGGCGGCCGGCGGAATCACGCAGTTCCAGGCCGCGGCCACGAATTTCTCGCCGGCCGCGCCGACGCTGGCCTTGCCCCTGCCCGCGAGCCAGGTCTCCGTCGGTCTGATCGAGGGCAAGGTGGTGGTGGGCGGGACAAACGAGTTTAGCCTCGAGGCGGTCCCGGCCACGCGGTAGAAGGCGTCGTCCAGCGAGGCACCGCTTCAGACCGCTTGTCATCGCCGCCGTTCACCGATGGTTCTTCTTGTCCTTCGTCCTTTCCCTCCGCACGCCTCGCCGATGGAGTCCTTGAGGAGCCGGACGAGCGAGACGGCGTGAAGACCAAAACCTGACCTGACGGCCATGAGATTCGTGACTCAAGGACTCCAGCGAGCCGCGCCAAAACTCTTCGCTGGAAGAGCGGGCGCCGACCAGCCTAAGCTCGGTCATGAGACACACCCGATTTCTGAGTCGCCGGGGCTTCCTGCAAGCCGGCTGCCTCGGTTCC
>JAGWYX010000152.1 GCA_018969165.1 Verrucomicrobiota bacterium | reverse complement strand
CATCCAGTGGTTGTTGGGTCAGATTTTTGGCGTGCACTCCGATCCTCTCGTCCGGCCTCTCGAGGACTCGAAGAGCGAGGCGCCTGTCTGCCGACAGGCAGGCGCGGAGGGAACGAACGAAGGAAAAGACGGATCGCAGCCGCATGGCAAGGGTGACGTGAGGTCTGAGGCGCGCCTCGCTAGTCAAAGTCCGAGCAGCTCGGGAAATAGTGGCACCGCGGACACCGGAGCTTGCACCGCTGGTTGTGCGACTCGTGCCCGCACCGCGGACACCAACGCCAATACTCACCCACCTCCGCGGCCGGTCCCAGCGAACGCACCCCGCCCGCCGTTGACGTGGCGGGAGCCGGAGGCGGCTTGCGGGCGCACATGACCGTTTTCGCCTTCAAACCGCGGCTGGGCTCGATCCCGTCAAGGCGACCGCCAGCGACGGCGGAGCGCCGGCGCCAACCGCCTTCCGCGCGGTGAGTTCGAGGCTGGTGATGTAATCGGCCGGTGTCGTCCCGGTCGGCAGGCAATCGCGAATCTGCCGGTAGAGCGGGTCCTCGCCGGCGATCATCCGCTCGATATAATCCGACTTGGTGCGGAGCCCCACCTCGACCAGCCCCGCCGCCTCCGCCAGGCGCCGGGTCTCCGCAACCAGGACCGCGCCCGCCACGCAGCCAATCCGCGCCTCGATCATCTCCGCAATCGCGTCCGGCAGCGGCCGCAGCAGCGCCAAATCCGAGACGGCCACCCGGCCGCCGGGCTTCAACACGCGCGCGATTTCCCGCCAGACCTGCGGTTTGTCCACCGAGAGGTTCAGCACGCAGTTGGAAATGACCACCTCGACGCTGGCATCGGCCAGTGGCAGGTGCTCGATCTCGCCGAGCCTGAACTCCACGTTGTCCAGTCCGCTGTGCCGGCGATAGACCTCGAGGTTCCGCCGCGCCTTCGCCAGCATCTCGGCGGTCATGTCCACCCCGATGACGCGACCGGTGGACCCGACCTTCCGGCCGGCGATAAACACGTCGAACCCGGCGCCGCTGCCCAGGTCCAGGACCGCCTCCCCGGGCCTCAGGGCCGCCAGCGCATTGGGATTGCCGCACGAGAGTCCCAGGTTCGCCTCCGCCGGCACCCCCGCAAGCTCGCCCGGCGAGTAACCGATCACGGCGGCCAGTTGGTCGGCGTCCACGCCGGACGCGCCACCGCAGCAACCACCGCCTCGCCGGCGCGCGCTCCCGCTGCGGGCAATCTGGGTGTAACCGGTGCGGATCGCTTCGCGCACCGACTCCGAGTTGAGGTCTGTTTTCATATCCAACGTCCTACTGAACAAATCACGCCCGACGCCCCACTACCCGCGGCGAGGTCTGGGCAATTCGGCGAACCCCGTCTTCCCCGGAAACCCGCGCCTTCAGCTTCGGTCTTGACGCTGGCATAACTTGGCAGGTTCGCACCGGAGGATTTGCTGGAGGCGGCGGGCGTCCTCCGCCACTCGCGGGTGATCCGTCAACGACCGCCGGGCCCAGGCCAGCGCCTGTCGGGCCATCGGCGCCGCCGCGCGTGGCCGGGAGTAGTAGATCCAGCGCCCGGTCTTGCGCGTCTCCACCAGCCCGGCCTGGTGCAGGATCGAGAGGTGCTTGGAGACCGTCGAGGGGGCCAGCCCGAGGAGGGCGGTGATCTGGCAGACGCAGAGGGCGCGGCGTTCGAGCGCCAGGAGGGCGCGGACGCGGGCCTGGTCCGCCAGGGCCCGACTGAGGTTCAGGAACGCGCGCATGAGATGTTTATATTTCGCCAAATAACGAAATACTTCTAGTCCCCCCCGCGCCGGCTGTCAAGGGCATTCGGCTGTCGCCGGATCGGAGTCTGTTCGCCAATCCGGCGCGTGGATTGCTTCAAGCCGGGGCCCCGCGACCCATGCAATTCCCCGAAATTTCCGCACTCGGCGCTTGCCGTCGCGGAGCGACGACGTTAATTTGGGGCTGAAACGCTAAACGACCCCGACGGCTACTGGCCGCGGGGAAAAGGGTCCAGAGGGGTTCGCTCTCTGGAGGATTTCACGATGGTCGGGCCGCCATCTGAGCGCGTCGCTCAGTAGGCGGCCTGTACTGTTTGGCCGTGCGACCTGAAAACGCGGGCCGGGTCGAGCATGGAAGCGTCCGCGCGCAATGCAATCGGAGCCCGGCGAATTACTTCGTTGCCGGGCCAACCGGGGCGTCGTGCCCCGGCCGGATGAGGCGATGGTGCCTGCCGGAGGGAAAGCCGTATGACAGAGGAACTGACGAACTTGAGATCGGCGCTGCCGCGCATCGCGATGGTTTCGACGCACGGTTATGTGGCGGCGCAACCGCCCTTGGGGGCGGCGGACACGGGGGGACAGGTGGTTTACGTGTTGGAGCTGTCGCGGAAGCTGGCGCAACTGGGATACGAGGTGGACATCTGGACGCGGCGTTTCGAGGACCAGCCCGCGGTGGAACGGGTGACCGAGCACGTGCACATTGTGCGGGAACGATGCGGGGGGCGGAATTTCATTCCCAAGGAGTACTTGTACGAAAAGGTGCCGCAGTGGACGGAAAACGCGGTGCGGTTCATCCAGCGGCACAACCTGAAGTACGAGTTCATCAACAGCCACTACTGGGACGCCGGGCTGGCGGGCCAGCTTTTGAGCGAAGTGCTGGGCGTGCCGCACCTGCACACCCCGCATTCGCTCGGCGTCTGGAAGAAGCGCCTCATGGAGACGGATTACCCGGTCGATGCGCCCCAGGTCGAGCGGCGTTATAATTTCGCGCGGCGCATCCATCACGAGCGGCTGCTCTACGCCTCGGCCGACCTGGTGGTAACGACGACGCCGCAGCAGTTGCACGTCCTGTTGGAGGATTACGAGGTACCACAAGAGAAGTGCCGCATGATCCCGCCGGGTTACGATGACGAACGGTTCTTCCCAATGAGCGACTCGAGCCGCCAGGCCATCCGCCAGCGCCTGGGCTTCACCGGCCCGGTCGTGATGTCGATCGGGCGCCTGGCGCGCAACAAGGGATACGACCTGCTCATCCGGGCGTTCCAAATCGTCGCGGAACGCGCCCCGGACGCCGATCTCCACCTGGCCGTCGGTGGCGCCGAACTGACACCGGGCGAGCAGAAAATCCAGGAGGAACTTCGGAAGCTGGTCTTGCAACTGGGCCTGAGCGAACGCGTCCACTTCGGCGGCTTCATCCCGGACGCGGACCTGGCGGACTACTACCGCGCGGCCGACGTTTTTGTCCTCTCCAGCCGTTACGAGCCGTTCGGCATGACCGCGATCGAGGCGATGGCTTGCGGGACACCCACGGTGGTGACGGTGCACGGCGGGTTGTATCGCGCCTTGACCTTCGGCCGGCATGCCTTGTACGCGGACCCGTTTGACCGGGAGGATCTGGGGATCATGATTCTCAAGGTGCTCAAGCATCCGCGGCTGCGCGCGCGGCTCGCGCGCATGGGGGCGCACAAGGCGCGCAGCCTGTTTACGTGGACGGGGGTCGCGCAGCAGTTGATTGCCCTGGTGGAGCGCCGCCCGAGCGAGACCTTCGCGCTGACCGACACCGAATGGGATGAGCCGTGGAATGACGCCGATTAGATTGCTGTGTTCTGACCTCGACGGCACGCTGCTCGGCAACCCGGAGGCGACGCGTCGATTCAAACAGACGTGGGATGCGCTCGGACCTCGGCAACGCCCGCTCCTGTGCTACAATTCCGGGCGACTCCTGGCGGACCTGCTGGGTCTGGTCCCGCGGGAGTCGTTGCCCCGGCCGGATTATATTATCGCCGGGGTCGGAACTGAGCTTTACGACGTGAAGCGCAAGCAGGCGATCGTCGAGTTCAACGAGCAATTTTGCCACGGTTGGGACCTGGCGAGGATTGAGCAGATTCTGGCGGCGTTTCCCGGGGTGACGCGGCAGCCGCCGGAGTTCCTGCACCCTTACAAGTCGAGCTGGTATTTGATGCAAGCCGCCGTCGAAGGCCTGGAAGTGCTGCGCCAGCAACTGTCAGAGGCCGGGCTGCGAGTCAACTTGGTCTATTCGAGCGGGCGGGACCTGGACGTGCTGCCGGCCAACACCAGCAAGGGACAGGCCTTGCGGTGGCTGTGCGATCGAATCAGCCTGCCGCTCAAGCAGGTCCTGGTTGCCGGCGACACCGGCAACGACAGCAGCATGTTCCTGCTGCCGGAGGTCAGCGGGATTGTCGTGGAGAATGCGCAGCCTGAATTGCACGAGGCCGTTGTCCACCTCCCTACCTACAGCGCCACTCGCGCCTTCGCCGATGGCGTGCTGCAAGGACTGGCGCACTTCGAGGTCATCCCCGAGGCGCCGTCGCTGGACCGGGCGGCCATGCCGGCCACGGCCCTGGACCCGGCCTTGCGCCGGTTGTTCAGCGAGGAGGCGCTCAGTTCGTTGACCGTGGGCGAGCGCGCCTGCATTGCCGAGGGATATCGCCGGGCGCTGATTGCCTTGCGGAAGAATATTACCCCGGCTGGCTTTTCCGCCTGCTCGCTCCAAGACAATGAAGTCACCGGCACGGATGTCAATTACCGCAGCATTTGGGGGCGTGACGGGCCGATCACGATCGTCGGGACGATCGGTTTACCTGACGCCGACATCCGGGAAGCCCAACTGGCGACGCTGCGGACGCTGTTCGATCACCTGGCCGCCAACGGCCAGATCCCGGCCAACGTCAGTCTCGATACCGGCGAAGCCGGCTACAGCGGCGTGGGGGGCATTTGCGCGATCGACGGCGGATTCTGGGCGGTGCTGGCCTTCTATCTTTACCTCCGCAAACACGAGGATTGGGGCTTGTTGGCCGCCTACGCCCCGGCGCTGGATCGCTTGATGGGCTGGCTTTGCGGCCTGGACAGCAATAACGACGGTCTCCTCGAAATTCCGGAGGCCGGTGATTGGACCGATCTGTTCGGGCACAGCTACCACGTTCTCTACGATGAGGTGCTCTGGTATCAGGCGGCGGTGGCCTACGGTCGGCTGCTCGAATTTCAAAAACGATTCGAGGAGGCCGCCACCTGGCTGCGCCGGGCCCAGGCCATTCGCAGCAAGGTGCTGGCTGCCTTCTGGCCTTCCACCCAACCACGCGATTCGGCGGCCCGCTTCAGCTTCGCCGACCAACAATATGCCGTGGGCGACGCGAGTTACCTGCTGGCTGAGATCACGCCGTTTGCGTTCAATTGGCGGTGTGACGTGCTGGGCAACGTCCTGGCCTTCATCGGCAATGTGCTCGACGTGGACCGGGCGCGCACAGCGTTCCGGTTCATGTGGGGGGTGGGGGTCAACGAGCCTTATCCCGTCGCCAATCTTTACCCCCCGGTGCAGGCGGGCGACCCGGACTGGCGCGCCTACTACACGGTGAACCTGTTGAACCTGCCCCACCACTATCATAACGGCGGCATCTGGCCCTTCATCGGCGGCATGTGGGTGCGGTTCATTCATCGCCTGGGCCTCCGCGACGTGGCCTGCCGCGAGTTGCTCAAGCTCGCCCAGGCGAACCGCCTCGGCAAAAATCAGGAATGGGAGTTTAATGAATGGATTCACAGTCGCACCGGCCGTCCCATGGGCAAGGCCTTTCAGGCGTGGTCCGCCGCTTCCTACATTCACGCGTGCCACGAGCTGCAGATCAGCCCGGCGCATCTCGGCAAAGGGGTCAGTCCTCACTATTGACACAACCGTCCTTCGTCCGACGGTCGCGCGGCTCGCCACTAGTTCGACTCGTGGGTTCACCCATCCAGCCGGAGCCGCCGTGCGATTCACGGCTCCGTTACCATCGTCTCGTTCCGCAAGCGGCGCACGCTGCACACATTTGCCCCGCCGCGCCGGGCCCCAATCTCTCCACTGTTGTCATTATGTCAATAGTGAGGACTGACCCCTTAGTCGGTCAGGAAGGTGGCGTCGGGGGAGGCCAGGCGGAGGGCCGCGGGCAACTGTTTGGCCTCGAACCGGAGCACGATCGTGTGCGGGCCGGCGGCCAGCGCGGTGTGGATTTCTGGGCCGGTGGCGACCGGGTTGCCGTCGATCCAGGCTTGCGGATAACCGGCACCGGTCAAGCGCAAGACCAGGTTCCCGGCCACCGGGACCTGGAAGCGGTTGGCCGCGTAGAGGGCGATGGGGCCACCGAATACCGCGCTATTGATCTGCTCCTGCAGCTCGGCCATTGGCAGCCGGCCGTCCACCAGGGTGTAAACGGGGTGCCAGCTTGCCTGGTTGAGATTCACGTGCAGCATCCAAGCCGAACCGTTCTGCTCGTCGCCGGCGGTCATGGTGTGCACGCGCCAGAGGCGCGCGACGTTGCCCTTGGACGCGTCATACGGGCCCGGCTTGCCGAGTTCCGACAGGAAGCGGAACAGGTCGATTCGCTGGCTGGGGCTCAGGATGTCGGTCAAGCCCGACGGCATGAGCGAACCGCCCATGCTCCGGCTCTCGATGTTCTTTTTCGGGATCGAGATTTCCTGGTTCAGGGCGTTGCGCAGGATCAGTTCGCGCTCGTCTTCGCGCACCAGGATTCCGCTGTAATCGTTGCCGTCCCGGGTCGTGACCAGGACCGCCTGGTAACCTTCTTTGATTTTCTTATTCGGTTGGAGCACCGACTCGATGAGGTAATCCACCGGCGAGCTGGCGCCGATGGAGGTCAGGTCGGGCCCGACCTTGCCGCCGACGCCGCCGATGGCGTGGCAGGTGGTGCAGCCGACGTCTTTGCGTCGGAAGATGGCTTCGCCGCGCGCCGGGTCGCCTTGGCGTTGGACCCGGGCGACGAGGGCCTGCATTTCCGCCGGGGTCAAACCCTGATCCTCTTGTGACAAGTTCCCGCCGCGGCCCAACGCCAGGATGAGATCCGTGTCATTGCGGCCAGTCTCGCGGGCCACGCGCAGGCCGGCCTTGGCCGCCGGCTCCGGCAGGCCAGAGGCGGGCAGGGCGCGCACGAGAGCCTTGTCGATGTCCCGAATGCCGAGCAAGGCGCGCCACAAGGCCAAGGCATCGGTATCGGCGGTGGTTGTCGAAATGACGCTGAGGACCTGCGGCATCGAGTGATCCCGGTCCACGGCCGCCAGCGCCACGGCCGCCTGGCGGCGAATGACCGGGGCGCGGTCGTTCCGGCACAGTGCGCGCAAGCCTTGGACCACTTCGGTGCCGCCCATCTCGCGCAGGCTGAAAAACACGGCTTGGCGCATCGGCTCCGGCAAGTTCGTCTGGCCCGCGAGGGCCAGCAGCCGCGGGGCGAACCTGGTCAGCTTCCATCCCCCCGCCAGCCGGCAAGCGGCGGCGCGAATCGATGCGTCCGGTTGATCGAACAATTGCTCGAGCGGGTCGAGGTTGCCGGTCGGTTTGACGTTGCGCAATCGGTCCGCTTCGGCCAGGGCGTGCAACGCATGGCGGGAGGCGGGCAAATCAAAGCCGCCGGCCAGCACCTGGTCGAACAAGCGCCGCAGCTCCTCCGGCCCCGCGGCCGAGCCGAACAGGTCGATCCACGGTCCGCTGCCATCGCGAGGCAGCGGCCGGTCGCCGAGCAACCGGGCCAGGACCTTGCTGGCCAGGTCCGGTTCGATCGCCTTCAAGCCGTATTCGAGTTGTTTTTCGTGTCCCGCGGGTTTCCAGGTGCCGGACTGGATGGCTTGGATCCAGGTCGGGGCCAGGTCGTTGATGCTGAGCCAGAGCGCGTATTCCAG
>JAGWYX010000151.1 GCA_018969165.1 Verrucomicrobiota bacterium | reverse complement strand
GGGTGGCGCCGCTTTTGGCTGCTGGCGTTGTTGCGCGACCGGTCCAGTATCGCTGGGATACACTCCCGGTCTGGCGCCTAGCCAGAAGCCAAAAGCGACGCCACAAACTGTATTCTATCCCAGGGTCTGGTCAGTATCCGCCCGAACGACGTGCGCGTGAACACGACCGTCACCGGTTCGCCCGACCTCAACGCCAGCGCCTATTACCAGGCGGACAACCAGACGCTGACTGTCGTGCTGGTGAACAGTTCGGCAACTCCGGCTTCGGTTCAACTCGCCGTGCCACCCGTGCCCGCGGGGCTTTTGGTCTTCCAGACCTTCACTTCCAGCGAAGGCAATTACTGGCAGGGTTCGACGGTCGCGGTAAGCGGGACCCAGGCGAGCGTGTCCGTGCCTGGCTATGGAATCGTCACCCTCTACGGAGCCGGTGGGGCGCTGGCCCCGTCCATTTCCTCCCAGCCGCGGAGCCAAACCGTCAACGCCTGCGCGACCGTGAGGTTCAATGTCACGGCAAACAATCCCACGGCCAGCGCGTCGGAGCCCGGCAGTCCGGACTCGTCGCGATTCTATCGAGTCGTCCTGCGCCCGTGACGCGGCCGGTTTCGCCGCTGGCCGGGTGAGGTGGGACAAGGCGGTTGACATCCCGGTTCGCTCGCCATACCGTATGGATATACGGTCTATGAACGGATTAACCCGGCGCCAACGCCAAATCCTGGAATTCCTCCAGCACCAGCACCAGGAGTCGGGCGTCATGCCCAGCTTCCAGGAAATCGCCGACCACTTCGGGTTTCGCAGCCTGACCACCGTGGCCGATCACCTCCGGCTGCTGCGCCGCAAGGGCGTCCTGGCCGCCGAACCTGGCCGGGCCCGCTCCCTGCGCGTCGTTTCCCCGCTCCAGACCCTGCGCCATCGCGTGGTGGACCTCCCCGTCTTCGGCGCGATCCCCGCCGGCCCGCCCGAGGGCCGTTCCCAGGAAGCCCAAGGCTGCGTCACGATTGACATCCAGACCCTCGGGATCAAACCGTCTCCGGTCGCGTTTGCCCTCGAAGTCAAAGGCGATTCGATGATCGGCCGGCACATCGTCTCCGGCGACCTGGTGGTGATCGAGCCGCGGGCCGAGCCCAAAGCCGGCGATGTCGTCGCCGCCCTGATCGACGGCGAGAGCACGCTCAAAACCTACCTGACCCGCAACGGCAAACCGTTCCTGCGCGCCGAGAACCCCCGGTATCCCGACCTGGTCCCCGCCCAGGAACTGGTCGTCCAAGGCGTGATGGTCGCCCTGGTCCGCAAACGCCAATGACGATCGAGGGGCACCTCGGAAACCACGAATGAACACGAATGGACACGAAACCATGAAGACGATGATGCAAGTCTCGATTCGTGTGGATTCGTGTTCATTCGCGGTTTAACTCCCTGCAACCAGGTTTGGGAACCCCAGGACTCCAGTTATGTCCCGCGTCATTGTCCATCTGGACGCCGATGCCTTCTTCGCGTCGGTCGAGCAAGCCGCTGATCCCCGGCTGCGCGGCAAGCCGATCGCCGTCGGCGGCGAGAAGCGCGGGATCATTGCGTCGGCCTCGTATGAGGCCCGCAAGTTTGGCGTCTATACGCCGATGCCCACCGCCCGGGCGCGCAAGCTCTGCCCGAAACTGATCGTGCTGCCCGGCGATTTCGAGCGCTACGAACAGTTCTCGCGCACGATGTTTTCCTATGCCTACGATTTCACCCCCGACGTCGAGCAGACCTCGATCGACGAAGGTTACTTCGACCTGAGCGGGACCCGGAAGGCGCCGGTCGAAATCGCGCAAACCATTCGCCGGGCGATTGCGCAGTCGCTCAAAATCACCGTGAGCGAAGGGATCGGCGCCAACAAACTGGTGAGCCAGATTGCTTCCAAGCTGACCAAGCCGGCCGCGTTCGCCGAAGTGCCGGCCGGCGGGGAAATTCCCTTCCTGCACCCGCTGCCCAATCGCTGGCTGCCCGGGGTCGGCCCGAAAACGGCCGCGCGCCTGGACAGCGCCGGGCTGGCCCAAATCCGGCACGTGTCGGCCACGCCGTTGGAGATGCTCGATCTGCTGCTGGGCCGGCCGGCGGCGGCGCTCAAGCAGTTCGCGGCGGGCATCGACGACCGGCCGGTGGTGCCGCTGCGGGAGCCGGCCAAGTCGTTCAGCGAACAGGAAACGTTTTCCGCCGATCTCACCGACGTGGAATACCTCGAAGCCGTGCTGTGCCGGATGGCCGATCATTTGTTCACCAAGGTGCGCGAGGAGGGCCGGAGCATCCGCACCCTGACGGTCAAGGTCCGCTACAACGACATGGCCGAGGACCAATGCGGCGAGAGCCTGTGGGAACCGACGGACCTCGAGACCGACGTTTACGGGCGATTGCGCGTCCTGCTGCGCCAGGCCTGGAAACGCCGGGTCAGCGTGCGACTGGTCTCGCTCAAGCTCGCGAATGTCTATGACGGCCGGTTCCGCGGCGAACTGCCGCTGGACGCGGACGCCGGGCAACGCGCGGCCCGCGGGCGACTGGCCGTCGCCCTGGATGCCCTTCGGCAGTCGCGGGGCGACGCGGTCCTTTTGCGCGGGCACGACTTGCGCTTGCGCGACGCGCCGCGCGAAGCCGCGGCCGGCGCCGACGACCGACCCGAAGGTGGCCGGGCGCGGACGCAGATTCTCGTGCGTTCGCCGGCGCTGAGTTACGTTCCGCTGCGGTGCCGCAGCTATTACTCGTTTCTCGATGCCACGCTCTCGCCGGCGGCCATCGTGCAACTGGCGGCCCGGCACGGCCTCCCGGCCGTGGCGCTGACGGATACGGGCAACCTGCATGGCGTCGTGGAATTCGTGCAGGCGGCTCAGGCGGCGGGCGTGAAACCCATCATCGGCGCCGAGGTGCGCGTCGGCGGGCATCCGCTGCTTTTGTATGCCACCAACGCGACCGGCTATGGCAACCTCTGCCGCCTCCTCTCGCGCCAGGCCGAAGGAGCAGCAGAAACAGAAACCGCCGTCGCGGCCAGGCAACGCCAACCCTTGCCGCGGTCGCTCCTGGCGGACCACAACAACGGCCTCCTGGCCGTGAGTTCCGACGCCGCCCTGGCGGATTTTTTTCCCGGCCGCTTCTACCGGGCCGTGACCGGCCGGGAAGGCGCGGTAGCCTGCCCGGCGGTTCATTACGCCGCACCCGATGACCGGCGCCGCTACGACATCCTCCAGAGCATCCGCACCCTCACGCTGCTCGACCACGCGCATCCCGACAAACGCCGCGGCGGGCGCTACCACTTCCGCGCGCCGGCCGAGCTGACCGCCGCCTGCGCCGGCCATGCCGACTGGCTCCGCGCCACCCGCGAGATCGCCGAGCGTTGCGATTTCGCGTTCCCGTTCGGCCCGCCGCAGTTTCCCGCCTTCCCCACCCCCGACGGTTTGCCCGCGAGCGGTTTTTTGCGGCGGCTGGTGTTCGACGGTCTGCGGCGGCGCTACGCCGGCCGGCGCATTGTTTCGGACACCGGCGCCGAGGTCCCGTTCGCCCGGGTGCAGGCGCAGGTGGAAGAGGAGTTGGCGATCATCACCGCGGTCGGTTACGAGGATTATTTCCTCATCACCTGGAATTTCCTGGCGGAATGCCGGCGGCGGGGCATCGAGTGGATCACGCGCGGCAGCGCCGCCGACAGCCTGGTCTGCTATTGCCTGGGCGTGAGCAGCGTCTGCCCGATCCGTTTCGGCCTGTATTTCCGGCGTTTCCTGAACCGGGAACGCATGGCGCTCCACAAGCTGCCGGACATCGACATCGATTTCGCCCACGACGTCAAAGACGACGTGGTGCAACTCCTGTTCGCCCAGTATGGCCGCGAACACTGCGCCGTGGTGGGCGGCTTCTCGACGTTCCAGGCCCGGAGCGCGTTCGCGGAAGCCGCCAAGGTCCTCGGCCTGGGCGAACGCGACGTGAGAAAATTCACCGAGCATTTCCCGTGGGGCTTCGGCGGCGGCTGGGTGCCCGACGGACCGGCGCCCCAGGGCGGGGCAGGCTTGGTCGAACTGCTCCGCGCCGGCCCGGAGACGCGCGACCTGCCGTTCGAAGCGGAGCCCTACCGCACGGCGCTGCTCATGGCGGAGTTCCTCGACGGCATGCCGCGGTGCCCGAAGATGCACCCATGCGGCCTGGTGCTGTCGCGCCAGCCGATGCACGATTTGACCCCCACTTTCCTCGCCGCCAAAGGCTATCCCACCGCCCACTTCGACATGGACGCCGTGGAAGCGGTCGGCCTGGTGAAAATGGATCTCCTGGCCCAAGGCGGCCTGGCGGTGATGCGCGACGTGAAAACCATGCTCGAACGCCAGGGCATCGCGGTGGACCTGGAACGCGGCATCGCCCGGGACGCCACCAGCGGCCAACGGCTGCTCGGCGACCCGCAAGCCTCCGAACCGTGGCGGGACCCGACGGTGTGGGAGATGATCGCCGGCGGCGGCGCGCGGGCGGTGCACCACATCGAATCGCCCGCCATGACGAGCTTGTGCCGCATGTGCAACGTGCGCGAGATCGACGGCCTGATCGCCATCGTCAGCGTCATCCGGCCCGGCGCGGCCAACGAGGGCAAGAAACGCGCCTTCACCCGCCGGTATCAAGGCTTGGAACCGGTCACCTGTCCGCATCCGTCGCTGGCCGCGTGCCTGCGGAGCACCTACGGCCTGGTCGTTTACGAGGAACACATCCTCCAGCTCTGCGAAGCCTTCGCCGGCCTGCCCGCCGGTCGCGCCGACGTCCTGCGCCGGGCTTTGAACAAACAGCAACGCGCGGTCATCGAGGAAATCCGCGGCGAATTTTTCGCGGCCGCGCAAGCGCGCGGCCACGCGCCCGACACGATTGCCGAGGTGTGGGGACTGGTGACGGGGTTCGCCGGCTACGCCTTCTGCAAGGCGCACAGCACCGCTTACGGCGTCGAGGCCTATCAGTCGGCCTGGCTCAAACGTCATTTCCCGGCCCAGTTCCTGGCGGCGGTGCTGAGCAACGGGAAAGGTTTTTATCACCCGCTGGTTTACGTCCTGGAATGCCACCGGCTCGGCCTGCGCCTGCTCCCGCCCACCGTCAACCAGCCCGGCCCGCAGTTCGTCGTCGAAGCAAGGGAATCGAGCGCTGCCGACAGCGCGTGCTCCCTCGCCTCCGCTGCCAGCGGAGCAGAGGACCGGGGAGAGGAGGCGCCTTTCGCCACCGGGTCCACGGGAAGCCCCCTTTCGCGACTGCGCACGCCTCAGGACCATGAACCGGAAGGGGGGGGCGCCGACGCGACAGCGTCTTGGAGTGCGGCGGTCCCCCGCCGCTTTGCCAGAGACCCAGCCGGGGGCGAGCCGCCCCCACTCCATCTCGCGCGGTGCGGCGGTCCTCCACCACTTTGCCAAGAGACCCAACCCCACGGGAAAACGCCAGAGAACGGGCGCACTCCAAAACCTGGCGGCGGTTCTGACGGTTCACGGGAAGCCTCGACGTTTTTAACACGCCTTGAGGCCATAAACCCGGACGGCCCCTCACCCCGGCCCTCTCCCATCGGATGGGAGAGGGAGAATCGTCCACCGTCTGGAGTTTTATCCCTGTCAGCCGACCACCTGCCGTCTCCGGCTGCGACGACGCCCCTGGCGACAGAAGTACCGACGGCCCGAGCTGGCGTTTCCCTCTCCCTCGGGGAGAGGGACAGGGCATGCCCCGGCGAAGCGAAGCGAAGTCGGGTGAGGGCGGATTCCCAGGCAGCCATCCGCGTCCCGCTGACACGCCTCAAGGGACTGACCGAGCAAACGCGCGACCGATTGCTCGAAGAGCGCCAACGCGGCCGGTTCAGTTCCATGGCGGACTTTTACCGCCGCGTGACGCCAACGCCCGAGGAACTCGAGGCGATGATCCGCGTCGGCGCCTTCGACGAATTCGGGAAAACGCGCACCGCGCAATTTTGGGAGGCGCAGCTTCTCCTGCGTTTGTATGGCGGGGCGGACGCGAGCGGTCAAAGCTGGTTGCTGCCACCGGCCGGACCGGAACGGCTGCCCGAAGTTCCGTTGTGCGAGCCAACGCGCCGCCAGCGCCTCGAGTGGGAAACGGAACTGCTCGGGTTCGCCGCCAGCGGGCATCCGCTCGAACTCTTCGACGACGTGGCCTGGGACACTTACTGTCCCGTGGCGGAGCTGGGCCGGCATATTGGCCAGGAGGTCGTCACCTGCGGCCTGGTGGTCGAGCAGCGCACCCACCACCAAATCACGGGCGAGCCGATGAAATTTTTGTCGCTCGCCGACTGGACGGGGATCGTCGAGACGGAACTGTTTGCGCCGACGTATCGGAGCTACGGGCTGGCGACGGTGCGCTACCCGGTGCTGGAAATCACCGCGACGGTCGAGCCGTTCGAGAACGGACGCGGGTTCTCCCTCCGGGTGCGGCGGGCCGGCAAACCGCGCCTGGCGTCGCAACGCGGCGCGGCTTGAGTCACAACCGACGGACCGCGGCTGGGTCCAACGGACCCGCCGCAGCGGCTCGCCATACCATCGGGCACCCCATCGATCCCTGCCGCCGAACGCGATCAACCTCGCTGCGGTTGGCCGCAGACGACCCAGCCGCGGCCCGAAAAGACGTCGCGGCTCGCACTCTCCAAATCTGAAATCTGAAATCTGAAATCTGAAACCCCTTTCCCCCTCCGCCTCCCGGCGGTGAGCGCCTACTTCAGTCCGCTCAGAAACGCCACCAGGTTGCGCAGGTCGTCCTTGGACAGGATATTGGCCATGCCTTCGGGCATGGCGGACAGGCCCTTTTCGCGCGACTGGATTTGGCTCTTCTTCAAATGCAGCACACCGTCCTCGGGCGAGTTGATCACCAGTTCGTTGGCCGTGTCGGCCTTGACCACGCCGGCGTAGCTCGTCCCGTCCTGCATCGTCACGATCACGTTCTCGAACCCCGATGCGATCTGCTTGTTCGGGTAGAGGATTGACTCCAGGATGTAGTCGCGGGTCTGGCGCGACCCCACGGTGCTCAGGTCGGGCCCGACATCGCCGCCTTGCCCTTTGATCTTGTGGCAGCGGACACACGAGGCTTCGGGCCGGTCGAAAAACACCGTCCGCCCCGCCGCCGGGTTGCCGCCGTAGAGCAGGTCCCGGTAACCAGTCAGGTCGTCGCTCTTGGGTTGCTGCGCCTGGTATTTCTCCAGCTTCTCCTTGAGCGCCGGCGTCGCCCGTTTTTCGGCGGCTTCGATCACATCCAACTGCATTTCCTTCGGCACCTGCCCGACCCGCAACTTGTCCAGCCATTGTCCCAACAACTCGTCCGCCGCGGCGCTGGTCATGGACCCGAGCGCAGCCAGCGCCGCCTGGCGCTCACCAATCGTGCCGGTGTCCAACGTCGTCGCCAGGTGGCTGACCGTGTCCTCTCCATGCGGGACGTCGGCCTGCAGTTCGGTGGCCGCCTCGCGCACGTCGGCGTCACCATCGGCCAGCGCCAGCTTCACCGCCTCCACCGCCTGGTCGGCTTTCAACGTCACCAGCGTGTGCAGCCCCGCGATGCGGACTCGGGCGGCAACCTGGCGGTTCGACACCAGCTCCAACAACGCGGGTGCGCCCTCCTTCAAGCCGATCTGCCCGGCCGTGCGCGCGGCGGCGACGCGGACGGCATCGGGCGCGGTGCGCAGGATTTCGCCCAGCACCGGTTCGAGGGCGCGGT
>JAGWYX010001077.1 GCA_018969165.1 Verrucomicrobiota bacterium | reverse complement strand
CGGCAGCACGCCCACGACCGTCATGGGACGTTCGCGGAAGGGGACGGTGCGGCCGATAATGGCCGGATCACCGCCAAACTGGCTTTGCCAGAACGGGTGACTGATCACGATGACGTTGTCCTTGGCTGGTTGCGCTTCGTCATCGGTAAATGTGCGTCCCAGCAAAGGCCGCAGATTCCACAAACCGAAGAAGCCCGGCGTCACCCACGCCCCGCGCACCAACTGAGGAAAATCTTCGCCCGACAACGTCATGGCTTCCCAGTCGTAGTGGGCCACGACGCGAGCAAAAAGGTTGGTCTGCTGGCGTAAGTCGCGCAGCGCCGCTGGATTGATGCCGGGGGACCAACCCCGTTCCTTGCTCAGAAATCCGACTTGCATCAGGCGCTCGGGATACCGCACCGGGAGCGGATCGAACACGGCGGTTCTGACGACACTAACGATGGCCGTCGTTGCCCCGATCCCGAGCGCCAGCGTAAGTACCGCCACGGTGGTAAAGCCGGGGTCCTTTAACAGCATCCGAATCCCGTAGCGAATGTCCTGAGACAACGTTTGCATTATCAGTGCTCAGCCAAAATGCACCGTGCGCCAATCAGAGACGCCATTCTGCTCCATACGCATGGCGAATGCCAAGTCCGCAGAATTTACATTCACAGCAATTCCAAAGAGTTAGGAGGATTCTGCCGCGTTGGGCGGCGCGCATCTGGTGCGGTTGCGGGATTGGGCCGTCCCAGGAGTGGGATGAACCGGGCGGAGGTCTGTCACCTTTTCGGGCTTGGCTGCTGAGTTGACCCTCCAATCCGGTTGCTGGTAGGTTCCTCGTCATGACCAACCCACTCCTTCAGCTCTCTTCCAACGACTTGAAGCGAGCGATCACACTCAAAGAACAGATCGAACGCCTCCAGGCCAGGCTAAATGACCTGTTGGGTGGCATCGAACAACCTGGATTGCCAAGCCGTGGACGGCGCAAAATGAGCGCTGCCGGGCGGGCGCGGATCGGCGCAGCCGCGCGGGCACGTTGGGCAAGGCTCCGCAAGTCCAAGGCGGGAAGGAGATCATCCAACGGCCGATGGAAGGTAAGCGCCGCGGAGCGAGCGAGGCGATCGGCGTCGGCCAAGGCGCGCTGGGCGAAGATCAAGCGGGCTGGGGGAAAATCGTTGACGGCCGCTTGAGGCTCGGATATCGCGCGGAGGCTTCAGAAGCACTTCCATGCCCTCGGTCATAGACACCGCGCGCTGGGCAACCGCTCAGCGGGCTCGCGAGTCCGGACGTGAGGATCGCCTGTTTTCCGATCCTTTGGCCCTCGCCGAAAAGGAGGGCCGGACTGCACTTCAGTTGTCGGAGAAATACAACCCTCGCCATGCCGACACCGCGAACTACATTTCGCTGCGCACCCGGTTCTGCGACGACATTGTTCGGGAAGTTGAGGTGAGCCGACCAGAGGAACAGGGTGCGAAGTACGATGCCACGCGGTTCGTGCGACAGCCGGGAGGCACATGGAGC
>JAGWYX010000150.1 GCA_018969165.1 Verrucomicrobiota bacterium | reverse complement strand
GAACCGGACCCAAGCTGGGGCATCATGCTGAGCGCGGCGCAGAGCACCGAGGTGTTGCAGCGGTACCCGTGGATGCTGGCGCCGGGCGCGGCCATCTTCGTGACGGTGCTGGCCTTCAACTTCCTGGGCGACGGCTTGCGCGACGCCGTGGACACCAAGAGTTAGAGTCCTTGACTTCCGCATCCTATTGTTGTCAGGTCAAATTCTGGCGTCCGCGCCGTTGCTCTCGTCCTGCTCCTCATGGACTCGATAAGCGAGGCGCGCAACGGGATGGGACGAAGGATCACGAGAATCGAAGATGAACGGCCAAGATGAAATGAGGTCTGCGGCGACGCCTCGCTAGTCATGTCCCTGCTCGAGATCAGAAATCTCCAACTCGAATTCGGTATTGGTCCGACGGCATTACGCGCGGTGAATGGGGTCTCGCTGACGCTGGCGGCGGGCGAGACGCTCTGTCTGGTGGGCGAAAGCGGCTGTGGCAAGAGCGTGACGGCATTGTCGATCGCGCGCCTGGTGCCGTCGCCGCCGGCACGTTACGTCGGCGGCGAGATCCTGCTGAACGGAAAGGACGTGCTGCGGATGAACAAGGCCGACCTGCGAGGCATCCGCGGCGGAGTCGTCAGCTACGTCTTCCAGGAGCCCAGCGCCTCACTCAATCCGGTCTTCCGGGTCGGGCACCAGATCCGGGAAGCGCTGAAGCTGCATCGACCGGACCGCGCGCGCGCCGAGGAGGTGGTACGGTTGCTAAAGCTGGTCGGCATCCCGGCGCCGGAGTTGCGCATGCGCGATTATCCCCACCAACTCTCGGGCGGCATGCAGCAACGGGTCATGATCGCGATGGCCTTGGCCTCGGAACCGAAGCTGCTGGTGGCCGACGAACCCACTACCGCGCTGGATGTGACAATCCAGGCGCAAATCCTGGACCTGTTGCGGGATTTGCGGACGCGGCTCCGGATGAGCATCCTGCTGATCACGCACAACCTGGGCATCGTGGGCGACCTGGCCGATCGGGTAGCGGTGATGTACGCCGGGCAGATCGTCGAATTGTCCCCAGCGACGGACCTTCTCCAACGGCCGCTGCATCCGTACACCCTAGCCCTGATGAACTCGGTGCCGAAGCTCGGCGCGGGCGCGCAGCGCCTGACGGCGATCCCCGGCAACGTCCCAAGCCTGGAAGCAATGCCGCCGGGCTGCCGCTTCCATCCGCGATGCGCACGCGCGCGCCCCGAATGCGCGCGCGAGGTCCCGGGCTTGATCGAGGTCGAGCCGGGCCGCTGGGTCCGTTGTCCGTTCTGGACACAACCCTTGCCGGCCAGGCAGGAGGCCCTTGGATGAGCCTGCTCGAAGTCAAAAACCTGAAAGTCCATTTTCCGGTAAAACAGGGCGTGTTCAGCCGAGTGCACGCCCACGTCAAGGCCGTGGACGAGGTGACGCTCAGCGTGGGAGTGGCCGAGACCGTGGGCCTGGTCGGCGAGAGCGGTTGCGGCAAGACGACGCTGGGCCGCGCCATTATTCGGCTGGTGGAACCAACCGCCGGCCGGGTGCTGTTTGAAGGGGAAGACCTCACGCAATTGCGGGGGTCCGCGCTGCGGTCGCGGCGGCGCAAGTTCCAGATGGTTTTTCAGGATCCGTACGGCTCGCTGAACCCACGGATGACGGTGGGACAGATCATCGCGGAGGCGCTGGACATTCACCGGCTGGTCGATGGGGCGCCGGCACGGCAGCAACGGGTCGCCGAGTTGCTGCGGGCGGTGGGACTGGACCCGGGGCACGCGCAGCGGTATCCGCACGAGTTCAGCGGCGGCCAGCGCCAGCGGATTGGCATCGCCCGGGCCCTGGCGGTCGAGCCACGGTTGATCGTGTGCGACGAGCCGGTCAGCGCCCTGGACGTGTCGGTGCAGGCCCAAATCATCAACCTGCTGCAAGACCTGCAGGAACAGCGCGGGATCGCCTACCTGTTCATTGCGCACGACCTGGCCGTGGTCGAGCACATCAGCCGGAGAGTGCTGGTGATGTACCTTGGTAAACTCGTCGAGACCGCCGACGCCCGGGGCATCATTCACGCCCCGAAACATCCCTACACCCAGGCGCTGATCTCCGCGGTGCCGGTCGTCGATCCAGCCTCCAAGCGGCGGCGCATCGTGCTGCCCGGGGATGTCCCTTCGCCGATTGACCCGCCCTCGGGGTGTCCCTTTCATCCGCGCTGCCCGGTCGCCGAGGCCCGCTGCCGCGTCGAGGTCCCGTTGCTGCGCGAGGTGTCACCGGGGCACTGGGCCGCCTGCCACCTGGCGTGAATTTTTCCGAGCCCGATCCAGTCCAACGCGAGAGTCCTTGAATCGCGAAACTCGCTGAAATCAAGTCAAGTCCCGGTGCTTGTTTCCCGGTCTGTGGCTATCGCCTCAAGGACATTCTGAGCGAGGCGCGCGGAGAAGACTGGCGTGAAATAAGAAGCACCGAAGCTGCATGGCGAAGCGGACTCGAGGTCTGAGGCGCACCGCCCAGGGATAATGAATCGTAACCAGGACGATCCCGTAATCGTCTGACCAACTTATGCTGGATTCAACTGTTTCTGAGGAGAATCGGTCGCGCCTGCAACCCCGGGCCTTCACCTTGATCGAGCTGCTGGTGGTGATCGCGATCATCGCCATCCTGGCCGGGATGCTCCTGCCGGCCCTGGCGCGCGCCAAGGACACCGCCCGCCGGATCGCCTGCGTCAACAACATCCGGCAATTGGGTCTTTCGCTCGTGATGTATGCCGACGACCACAACGGGGATTACACCCCGCGCAGCGTGCCGCGCTGGCCCATGCTGCTGCTCGACGGGTATCGGGACCTGCGCATCCTGGTCTGTCCCAGCGACCCCAAGACCCCCCCGCCGGCGACCTTCGGGACCGACACCAACCAACCGGCCGACGCCGCGCCGCGCAGTTACATCATCAACGGTTGGAATGATTTTTATCGGGCCCAAAGCGCCGACGCCCTCAACGCCTATTTCAACCTCCAGCCGGTGGGTCCGGTGCCGGAGAGCGCCGTGCATTTCCCCAGCGACACCGTCCTGTTCGGCGAAAAACTCCACGACTCGGGCCATTTCTTCATGGACTGGCTCCAAGCCGACGACATGCAGCAAATCGACCAAAACAAGCACGTCGCCGGGGTCAAAACCTCCAATGGCGGCGGCTCCGATTACGCGATGGCCGACGGCAGCGTGCAATACCTGAAGTTTGGCCGCTCCCTCTCGCCGATCAATCTCTGGTTCGTCATGGATGACTGGCGGACCAACACCTCCGCCATCGCCGGACAGTAAGCCCGCGGTGGCGCGGCGGCGGATTCTCAAACCACGCTCTGACCAGCCCCGGCGGCGAGCAATTCCACAATCCGGTCCACGTCGTAAACGCAGCCGCCCCAGGTGCCGCCGCCGACCTGTTGCAGCGCCGCCCAGAGGCGCGTATCACCCGGCAATCCCGGATCCGGCGCCAGGTCCGGATGCGGGCGGCGCCCGGCCAGCACCTGGGCCCCTTCCGCGGGCGAAAAGCGCCGCTGGTTGTCACCCACCAGGTCGAGGCTGCCCTCGAGCGCCTGGCGGTCGATCACGATCTGAATCAGGTCGCCGTCGCGGACCTTGCCGATCGGCCCGCCGGCCAAGGCCTCGGGGCCGACGTGGCCGATGCAGGCCCCGGTGGAAACGCCGGAGAACCGCGCGTCGGTAATGAGCGCCACGTGTTTGCCGAAGGGCAGGTGTTTCAAGGCCGAAGTCAGTTGGTAAGTCTCCTCCATGCCGGTGCCCAGCGGGCCGCAGCCGGCCAGCACCATGATGTCGCCAGCCCGGATGTGTCCTTGCCGCAGCGCCGTCATGGCGGTGTGTTCCCGGACAAAGACGCGGGCCGGCCCGGTTTTGCGGTACACACCGTCGGCCTCGAGCAGCGCGGGGTCCAGGGCGGTGCTCTTGATGACCGAACCTTCGGGCGCCAGGTTGCCCCGTGGAAAGGTGACCGTGCTGGTCAGACCGCACTCGCGCGCACGCTCGGGCGGGAGGATCACGTCGTCCGGCAGCACCCCGTCGTGCTCCAGGAGCAGAGCGCGGAAGCGGGCGCGGCGCTCGGATTTTTCCCAGACCTCGAGGATCGCGCCCACGGTCTGGCCCGTAACGGTGAGGGCGTCGGTCTCCAGCAACCCGAGCCGGCGCAAGTGCAACATGACTTCAGGCACGCCCCCGGCCAGAAAGACGCGCACCGTCGGATGGTGGACGGGTCCATTGGGCAACACCGAGACCAACCGCGGCACGCGGCGATTCACCGCGATCCAGTCTTCGACGGTCGGTCGGCGCAAACCGGCGGCGTGGGCGATTGCGGGCACGTGCAAGAGCAGGTTGGTCGATCCGCCGAAGGCGGCATGCACCGTCATGGCGTTGCGAATGCTGGCGTCGGTCAGCACGTCACGGAGAGCCAGTCCACGGGCTTCGAGCCGGGTCAGCGCACGGGCCGAGCGCAGGGCGACATCAAGCCAGACCGGCTGACCCGAGGGAGCCAGGGCCGCATGCGGCAGGGCCAGCCCGAGCGCCTCGCCAACCACCTGGGCGGTGGCGGCCGTCCCGAGAAACTGGCAGCCGCCACCGGGGCTGGCGCAGGCGCGACACCCCAACTCCGCCGCCTCATCCAACGAGAGCAGGCCATGCGTGAAGCGCACGCCAATGGTTTGGATTGCGCCGGCGTCTTCCCCTTCCGCGGGCGGTAACGTCACCCCACCCGGAACCAGGACAGCGGGCAGGTCGCGCATGGCCGCCAGCGCCATCATCATCGCCGGCAACCCCTTGTCGCAAGTCGCCACGCCCATCACCCCCGCGCGCGTCGGCAGCGAACGTATCAGGCGCCGGAAGACCTGCGCGGCGTCATTGCGATACGGCAGACTGTCGAACATGCCGGGCGTCCCTTGCGTGCGACCATCGCACGGGTCGGAACAGAATCCGGCAAAAGGCAGGGCGCCCAGCCGGCGCAACTCCTCGGCCGCGGCCTGGACCTGGAGACCAATTTCCCAGTGACCCGTGTGGTATCCGAGCGCAATCGGCTGGCCGTCCGGCGCGCGCAGCCCGCCCTGGGTGCTCAAGATCAAAAAGGCCTTTCGCCCCACCTCGGCCGGCGTCCAACCCATCCCCGCATTCTGCGTCAACCCGAACAAATCCCCGCTCGGGCGCGTGCGCAGCATCTCCTCGGTCACGGGCAGGCGGCCGACCGGGCCGGCCGCCTTGGTCTGAATCTCGAAGATGCGCGACGAGGGCGTCGCCCAAAGCTCGTCAGTCGGGTGCATGGAGCCGATTGAAGCACCGTGGACCGGCGACCAAAAGCCGAATCTGGCGGGAACTCCCACCGCACGGAGGGCTCGCGGCGTGGCGGCCCGGGCCGCGCGTTGGGGCGCACGTCGCGACCCGCAGCCAATCGCGAGGACGGTTGGCCCCGGCCACCGGCGGGGCCCGCCGCGAACCCCGCCAAGTCAAGGTCGATAATTGCCAATAAAAGTGGAGACGAACCCAGTGCCGTCGGCGCAAAAGACCCAGTATGAAAACGTCCGTTATCCAGAAGAGGCCCCCCATTTCCATCGGCCTCGCGTTTGGTTTTCGGACCCGGCTGCCGCGCTCGCTTGCGAGTTGGCTTTTAGGAATAGCGGTGGCCGGCGTCAATGGTCCGGTACTGACGGGTCTATCGACCGTGTCAGCGGCCGGAGGGGCAGCAGGCAAACTCGCGCTGGAGAACGACAATTTCGCCGAGCGCACCGCGGTGACCTCGCTGCCCGCGCAGATCACCGCCGATACCACCGGGGCGACCAAAGAACCAGGGGAACCGGATCACGGCGGCAACAGCGGCGGTCACTCCCTCTGGTGGTCCTGGACGCCAACGGCCGACGGGCAGTTGACCGTCACCACGGCCGGCAGCAACTTCGATACGTTGCTGGGCGTCTATACCGGAACCCTGGTTTCGGCCCTGACCACGATCGGCAGCCAGGACCAAGGCCAGAGCAATGAGAGCATCACCTTTCACGCCCGCGCCGGTGTCCGCTACGCCATCGCCGTGGACGGTTACGACGGGCAAGTGGGCGCGGCGGTGCTGAACCTCTCCTTCATCGCCTCGCCGGTAAACGACGATTTTGCGAACCGGACGCCGCTGACTGGCACAAATATCCACCTCACGGAGGCTAACGCAGCCGCCACCGCCGAACCGGGCGAACCCGTGCACCATAATCCGGGCGGCTCGTCAGTCTGGTGGTCGTGGACGGCGCCGGTCACCGGGCAGCTCAACGTGACGACCGCCGGGAGCGACTTTGACACGTTGCTGGGCATCTACACCGGGGCGGTCCTGACCAACCTGACGACCATCGCCAATGACGACACCGGCACGGCCAACGAGAACCTCACCATCCATGCCCTCGCCGGCACACCCTACGCCATCGCCGTGGACGGTTATTACGGCGCCACCGGCATCGTGACGCTGAACCTCGCGTTTGTCCCCTGCCCCGTCAACGACGATTTCACCAATCGGATCGCCTTGAGCGGGACCTCGGCCACGCTCACCGGCAGCAACATCGCCGCCACCCGCGAACCGGGGGAACCCGATCATGCCGGCAAATCGGGCGGCAAATCCGTCTGGTGGAGCTGGACGCCGGTGGCCAATGGGCCGACCCGTATTTCGACGCTCGGCTCGACGTTCGACACGTTGCTGGCAGTTTATACCGGCCCCGTGCTCAGCAATCTCACCGCCGTGGCCAGCGATGATTCGACCCTGGGCGACACGGCCAGCTTTCGCGCGTCCGCCAGCGTGACTTACCACATCGCCGTGGACGGTTACCAGGGCGGAGAAGGCGTCTTCCCGCTGCGCTTGCGCCAAAGCGTGTCCACCCCGCTGGCGACCAGCGCGTTCACCCAGGACGACGAATTCTGGACGGTGGTGACGCTGGCCGACGTTGGCCCCTACACCAACGTGCTCGGCGGCCCCTTCACCCCGGTCTATCACGACACCGGCGGCAATCCGGGCGGTTACCTCAGCCAGTCCGACCCCGACGGGAACACCTGGTATTGGGAAGCGCCGCAAAAGCATCTCGGTGACCAGTCCGCGGCCTACGGCGGAACCCTGACCTTCGATCTGGAGCAATCCGAGACCGACAACCAATACGACGCGGCCGACGTGGTGCTCATCGGCGCCGGCCTGACGCTGGTCTATGACACTACGCCCGTCTTTGGCGTCTCGCCCACTCCGGGCACCAACTGGACCTCGTATCGGGTCCCGCTGACCGAGGCCGCCGGTTGGACGAAGGACACCCTCGATGGTCCCACGCCGACCCACGACGAGTTCCTGTCGGTACTGCGTTCCCTGTCCAACTTGCGGATTCGCGGTGAATACCGCGTGGGCGGTGACGTCGGCGGCCTGGATAATGTCGCTTTCACGGCGACGGCGGCCGGACCGGCGCTGACGATCCAGTTGCTGACACCGGATGCCGTGACGCTCGCCTGGCCCCTGGCCTTTGCCGACTTCCAGCTCGAGGCGCAGGAAGAACTGATAGCGTCCAACGGCTGGGCCGCGTTGAACAACCTGGTGACGACCAACAGCAATGCGTTTACGGTGACCGATCCCCGCGGCTCCGGCTCCCGGTTCTACCGGCTGCACCAGCCGTAGTGTGGCGCCGCTTCAATGCTTTGCCATTTTTGAAAAAGCGCCA
>JAGWYX010000149.1 GCA_018969165.1 Verrucomicrobiota bacterium | reverse complement strand
TGGTGGTGTTCGAAGGCAGGCAGAAGGTCGTCGTCTGGTTGGTGGCGGCCAGCGTCGGAGACACGTTCACCCAATTGGTCGAGGCCAGGGTCGTGGCGCCCTGCAGCACGTAGTTGGTGCCCGTAAGCGATGCCCAGCTCAGGCAGACCTCGCTGTTGGTCAGCTCGAGGCTGGGCGTGAGGACCAGGTTTGTACCCGACCCGCCCTGAGCCGAGACCAGTGGCGAGTCGCCAATCACCACCTGGAAGAACCGATTGGTTGTCGGCAGGGTCAGGCAGTAACTTGCCGGGTTGTTCGTCGCGACGATGGTGGGCGACACGGCCGTCCAGGCCGGATCGGTGAGCGCCACTTTGCCTTCGAGGTAGTAGTTGGTGCCGATCTGAGCCTCCCAGCTCAGGCATAGTTCGTTGCTCGCGAGATTCAGGTCCGGCGTGACCACGATGTTTGTGGACGGCGGCAACACGGGGACCAACGGCGACGTGCCGGCGATTACCTGGAAGAAATGGTTCGTCGTCGGCAGCGCCAGGCAATAGGTCATCGGGTTGTTGGTCGCCAGAATGGTCGGAGAGATCGCCGTCCAGGCCGGGTCGGAAAGCGCCGCTTTGCCTTCGACATAGTAGTTGGTGCCGACCTGAGCCTCCCAACTCAGGCACAGCTCGTTGCTGGCGAGGTTCAAGTCAGGTGTCACCGCGATATTCGTCGGCGACGGTGGAACCAGCGGCGAAGCGCCGACAATAACCTGGAAGAAATGGTTCGTCGTCGGCAACGGGAGACAGTAAGTCGTGGTCGTGCTCGAGGCGAGGAGGGTCGGGGAGACCGCCGTCCAGGCCGGGTCGGTGAGGGCGGCCTTGGCCTCGACGAAATAATTGGTGCCGACCAGCGAATCCCAGGTCAGACAGATGTCCGTGGCCGTGATTTCCAGGGACGGGGTGATGGCGTTGGTTGACGGCGGGGGCGTGATTGGGGAGATACCCGGCAGCACGGCGAAGAGATGGTACGGGCTGGGCAATGCCAGGCAATAGGTGGTAATCGTGTTGGTGGCGAGGATGGTTGGTGAGACCGGCGTCCAGGTCGGGTTATTGAGCGCGGCCTTGCCGGCGACATAGTAGTTGATGCCGGCGAGTGAATCCCAGGTGATACAGACCTCGTTGCTGCTGATTTCGATGACGGGGGTGATGACGACATTAGTCACCTGCGGGAGGAGCACCTCGGTGGCGAGGAGGCTATAGGTGACCGGGACGTTGGTTTCGTTGGTCACGCCGATGAACCAATCGCCGGGGCCGAGTGGGACCGGGCTGGAGTTGGTGTAAAGGGTGACTTGCTGGGACCAGCCCTGGTTGGTGCCGGTGTAGTCAAAGAGGCCGGGATCAGGCAACGGGAACCCCTGGCGGATGAAGAAATTGACAGGGCCGTTGGTGCTGAGGAGCTGGAGGGCGAGGTGATCGGCGTTGGAGGAGACGACGTAGCGGTAGTAATCGAGTATGTCCGACGGCGCGACGGTATTGGTGTAGGGGACGCCATTGGTGAGGGTGATGACATTCTGGAAGGCTTCGGTGGCCATGACCCGATAAGTGACGGCAAAGGGTTCGAGGTTATAGACGCCGAGGTACCAGCGTCCGGGCTCGAGCGGCACGGGTTGGGAGCCGGGGCCGACGCGGATCAACTCGTTGGCGGTGCCGCCGTTGACGCTGGCGTAGTCGTAGCTGGTGGGCGAAGGCAGGAGGGGGGCGCGGCTGACCACCAGGTCCACGTCGCCGTTGGTTGGCGTGGCCTCGAATTCGACGTAGCTGGCATTGGTGGCGACGTCGAAGGAGAAGTAGTTGATGGGGGCGGACTGGCCGGGGACCGATGGCGCGATGCTCGCGGTGAAGGGGACGCCATTGGTGAGGGCGACGATGGAGAAGGTATTGGTCAGGACTGTGGCCTTGAGGGTAAAACTGACGGGATTGATGTCGCGATTGGCGACGGCCAGTATCCAGTCCCCGTTGAGTGTCGGCAGGAATTCGTTGGAAATGACGAGCATGCCGTAGTTGGCGTCCGGCGGCGGCTGGGCCAGCATGCGCTGATAGTAATTGTAGTAATTGTCGGGGAAATAGCCATTGGTTTGGACGACCAGAGCGGCCTTGCCGGATACTCCCGTGAGTTCGAAGACAGCCGCGGTATTGGTCTGGGTGATGCTGAACCGGAAGTAATTGCTGATGGTGGTACCGACCGGGGCGACGGAGCTGACGGAAACGTTATTGGTGAGTTGAATGACGTTGAAAGGACCGGTCAATTCCGAGGTGACGATGGTATAGGTGACGGGGTGGTTATCGGCGTTCTGCACACCGATGTAGTAGTCGCCCGGTGTCAGCGGGATGGTCGAGTTGGCCTGGATCATGATTCGTTCGGTGGTGGTGCTGGGCCAGTCGCTGTAGTAGTCCGCGTAGAACGGGCAGGTGCCGCACTTGGGAGGGTTGGGGGCGGTCGGCAGCGGGTTCAGGACCGGGCGCGCCTGGACGACGACGAGGTCCACGTCGCCGTTCTGCGGGAACACCATGAAGTTGGCCTGGTAGGCGTCCTGATCCACATGGAAGTGATAGTAATCGAGGGCACCGCTGGTGGCGGCGGTGGCGGTCGAGTCGAGGCCGATGCCGAGGCCGGCGGCGATGGTATTGGTATAGGGGACGTTATTGGTGAGGGTGATGATGCTCAGGAGGTTGGTGTCGGTGCGGTCGAAGTTGACGCAGAGGTCATAGATATTGGCCTCGGAAGGCGCGGCGTTGGTGTACATGACGCCGAGGTAATAGCGTTGACCGGGGACCAGCGGGGGTGAGGAGTTCGTGGTGAGGATGAGGGTCTCCGGGAGGGCGGGGCCGTTGTTATTGACGACGACGGTGCCGGGGAGGTTGGGGGTGGGCAATCCATTCTGGTTGAAGAGCAGCACGGGGTTGCCCGTTCCGGCGATGGGCAGGATGGAATTGGTGGCCACGGTGGCGGTGCGCGGCACGTCCACGCTGAAGTATTGCACGGCGGTGCTGAGGTTGGTGCCGGTGTAGCAGATGCCATTGGTCATGGGGATGGCGGCGTAGTTGGTCTCGGCGTAATCGAGCTGCAACTTCCAACCCAGGAGGCTCGGGGACGGCAGGGTCGCGCCCGTGCGGTTGTCCAACACTTCGAGGGTCCAATCACCCTGGGACGGTTCGCCGGCGAGCAAGCTCAGAGGTTCTTCGGGCAGGTAATAGAGGTCGCTGCCGACGCCACCGAGGTAGAAGCTGTCCACCAGGATGTCGAGGCCGATGTTCAGGGCGCGGAATTCGATGGGTGTGCCATTCTGGGTGGCGGTGAACACAAGGGCTGTATGTTGCCAGTTGTCCAACGCCGCCTGGGAGCCCTGGATGATGAAGGAAAGCTGGTGGTCCGGGTCCGGGTAGATGAGCACCTGGGCCAGGTTGACATTTGGCTGGGCAAAGCGTCGAAAGGCGCGATAGGCAAAGCGCAGGGCGTAAGTGGTGCCGGCGGTGGTCGGGAGGGTGCGGGAGATGGCGCCGTTCTGCATATCCAGCGAGTGCGTGCCGGTGTCGGCCAGGGTGTCGATGACAGCGACCTGATTGGTCAACACCGCCCAGCCGTCCACGATTTTGCCGGCCACGTAGTTGCTGACTGACGCGGGTTCGAAGCCGCTGATGAAGATCGACGGCGGTGGGGTCGTGAAGAACGGTGGCTGGGCGAATTTGATCGGCAAGGTTGCCAGGTTTGTGTCCTCGGTGAAGTTCAGGTAAGTGGGGCCCGAGTTGATGTCGCCCGAGCCGAAGTTCGCCGCGCTGGCGCCGCCGCGGTTCTCGACGAGCAACACGCGCGTGCCTTGCGGGCTGATCAAGTGCAGGACCAGGTCCGAGACGCGCGGGTGGTTGATGCGGACCCCGACGCTGGCAGCAACGACTTCCCGGACGTCCGGCACCTGGATGACCGAATTGGTCAAGGCATCGTCGGGCAGGGCCTTGGGTGTGTCGGTGGAAAGGAACTGGGCGGCGGCGACCGGTTGCAGGCCCAACTGGACGTATTTGACGATGGTGAAGCTGACAGTGAGCCCGTTGGGATTATAGATGGCGATGTAATAGCGGCCGGCGGCCAGGGGCGGAGAATCGTAGATGCTGAGGGTCAACTGGCCGCTGGGAGGGTTAATCAGGGCCTTCTTGTCATAATCGGTGGGAGTCGGCAGGGCGCCCCGGCGCACATAGAGGTCCACGGGCAGGTTCAGGTTCGAGAGGCTGACGACCAGGTTGGTGGCGTCGGGCGGGACGTCGATCACGTCATAGAACGTCCGGCCGGCCGCCAGGGTGCCGGAGATGCCGGCCAAAGGCCCCGAGGTGGTGGGTTGGAGGGTGATGGTGACATTTTGAACCACGCCGGTGCCGCCGAGGGCGTTGTCCACGATGTTGAAGAACCACACGCCCATGCCGTTGGCGCCGATGAAACTGTTGAGGCTGCCTGGGCCGTCCGAAGGCCGGGCGAGCGGGATATCGCCCTGGCCGCTATCGTCATAGACGAAGGTATTGGTGACGCCGGGCGTGGGGCCGAGCTGGGTATGGTTGTTGAGCACGGCGAACTGGCTGCCGTGGCTGAGGTTGCCGACCAGGTCGCCGAAGGACTGGTGGAGGATGGTATCGTGGACGATGACGCGGCGAACGGTGATTTGCGAGGTGGCGATGGCGATGGCGCGCGCAATGCCTTCGCCGGGGTGGTCCGGGGATCCTTCCGGAATGGGCAGGCCGGTGGGATTGGCGACCAATTGGCGGTTGCCATTGAGGTCGGGCTGGTCAAACGGCTGCAGGCTGGACAGGCCGATCAAGCCGAATTCTCCGCCTTGCTGGTCCTCGGATTTGACGCCGAGGTAGAAGACCTGGTTGGGGGTGGCGTTGGTATAGAAGATCAACTCGGTCCCGCCGCGACCGACAGATTTCTGGGCAGCGGCGATGACGAGGGAGTCGAGGTTGGTCAGGCCCGGATCGGTCGAGGAATACAAATCCAGATCCGCCTCGACGTTGCGCGGGCGGGAGATGTTCGGCGGCTGGAAGGTGACGAAGGCGACGTTGGTGGCGTAACCGACGAGGTTGGTGGTGCCGGTGGGCCCGGTGACGACGTTGGTGGTCAGGGAATTGGTGTAAATGTAGAAGTTCCACTGGTTGGCCACGCCGTTGGTCGAGCCGGACAGGGGCGAGTTGGCGCCGACGCGCTGGTTGAGCAGTGGCGCGCCGTTGGTGATCACGGTGATCGGCTGGGCCAGGAGTCCCAGTGTCTCCGGCGGCGGGGTTGGGGTTGAGGCGACGGTGAAGGCATTGGTGACCGTCGGGTCGTCGATGCCGACGACCAGGGCGAAGTCCTGGACGACGCCGGTGGGGCTGGCGGTGACGGCATTGACGTTGACGCGCCGGGCGATGACGGTGACGGTGTAGTTGGTGCCGAGAGGCGGGGGCAGGATGACATTTTCGACGTTGTTGACGACATCGCTGACGAGATTGGTCGAAGTGATGTTAGTGACGCCGGCCAGGCTGAGTTGGCTGCCCGGGAGGAAGTTGTTGCCAAAGAAGATTTCGCCGCTGCCGTTGTTGATGACCACCAGGTCGAGGTTGTTGACCAATTTGAGGGCGGCGGCGGGGTCGCCGGGGGGATCGGTCCAGGCGAGGGTAACGTGCAAGGGCAATTGCATGGCATTGGAGGCGACGTTCACCGTCCAGGACCGGCTCTGGCCGGTGGCCAAGGCATTGGCCGTGCCCTGGTCCACGCACCAGGCCGGGGCGTTGGCGGTCGAGGCGAAGCTCAGGCCGGGGGGGATACTGTTGGAGATGGCCACCAGGCCCCAGCCCTCGTAAGTGATCAGGGAAGTGGTCTGGAAGTCGTAGGCCGGGCTGGCGGCGCGGGCGCCGTTGATGAGGAGGGCCTTCATCAGGGCGGGGCTGGGCTGGTGCCCGCGCTGCTGGAAGAACTGTTCCATCAAAGCCAGGACGCCGGTGACGGCGGCGGCGGACATACTGGTGCCGGAGTCGTAGCGGTAATAGGGGCCCAGCCCGGCATCGAGGGGCGGCAGGTCATTGGTCGCGTTCGGGTCCGAGCTGGTGATCAACGGATCCTGGAGACCGTTCCACTGTTCCGAGCGCGCCGAGACGATGAAGGCCCCCGGGGCGACGACGTCGGGTTTGTAGCGGCCGAAGGGGCCCTCGATGCCCACGCCGACGTTGCCGCGGCTGGAGAAGGCGGCGACGGCGTTGCTGCTGCTGGTCCAACCGCCGATGAAATTGTTGGTGATGCCGCGGGGGCTTTCGAGCGCGCCGACGGTGATCACGTTTTTGGCGGTGGCGGGCGAGATCAGGGTATCCGGCGCGCCGCCCAGGCCGTCGTCGGTTCCGCCGCCGTTATCCCCGGCGGCGAACACGAAGAGGACTGGTTGCGAGCCGGTCACCTCGGGGAGGGCATCGCGGACGGCGGCGTCGTAGCTGGCGGCGGCGGTGTCATAGGAATAATCGCCGGCATAACCCCAACTGTTATTGGAGATCAGGGCGTTGGTTTTCGCCGCCGTTTCCTGGAGATACGAATCGGAGATCAAAGGTCCGGCGCTGGGATCGGCGGGCAAGACGAACAATCTGGCGGCGGGGGCTTCGCCGCGGAAACTGGCGCCGGGGACCGAGCCGATGGCATTGGTGACGGTGGCGGACTCGGCCCCGTTGCCGGCGATGATGCCGGCGACGTGGGTGCCGTGGCCGTTGGTGTCGGTCAGCATGCCGGGACTGGCCGCCAGGACGCGCCCGGTCAAGTCGGGATGTTTGGCATCCACGCCGCTGTCGTTGACATTGACGAGCACGCCGCTGCCGGTCAGGCCCAGGTAATTGTTGGTGGTGACGGTATCCGGGGACACGCCGAGGGCGACGCGGGTCAGGTCATTGAGCAGCACGCGCGGGGCGTAGGGTTCGATTTCCTTGACCCCGGGGAGCTGCGCGAGGGCGGCGAGATCGCCGGAGCCGGGTTGCAGGGTGACCACCGGTCCGAAGGGCGAGCGGTCCTGGGCTACGACCTCGGCGCCCTGGGATTGCAAGGTCGCCAGGGTCGTCGCCGCGTTGCCGGCGAACAGGGTGACGTTCAACCATTGACCCGGCGGGACCGGCTGTTGGTTGACCGCCAGCCCGAGCAAGCGAGTATCGAGTTTGTAATACGGCTCGAACGGGAGCACGGCCTGGATTTGCGGCGCGGCCGCCAACGCCTTGGCGCTGTCCGCGGACAATTGCACCAGGTAAGCGTTGTTCGGGATGTAGGAAACGACCGTGGCACCCGCCTGCTGAAGTTGGGTGCGAAACCGATCATCGAGCAGACCGCGGGCCTGGACGATATAGCTGCCCGGTTCGCGGTGCGCGCGCAGGGAATTGGGGATGGTGAGCGGGCCCGCCCGGGTATCGATCCAGGCATTGCGCAAGAGGACGGCCGAATCCTGGCGCATCAGCCGGGCGAGGGGCTCGGGGGTGTTGCGGAGGACATAGGAAGCCGGAGCGGCGGCGCGGCCCGGGCCGGTGGCGGGGCGCCCGGCAGGGGAAGATCGGCCGGGCGGCGTCGGCCAGGAGGCGGGGGCCGGCGGTGATTGGTCCACGCGCCGCAGGAGCACGGCGAGCAGCAGCGGCAACAGGATCAGCGCCAGCCAAATTTTACTTCTCAGACGCATTATCGAGGATGTCGTCAGCGGATGCGCG
>JAGWYX010000148.1 GCA_018969165.1 Verrucomicrobiota bacterium | reverse complement strand
TTGCGCGGCACCGGTCCCGAGCAAGACTACCGGTCCCAGGACCGGCGGTGGCGGCGTCAGCACGCCGGACTGCAGAATCGCCCCGGCGGCTCCCACCGCCACAAACGCGCTGTTCCCAAATGCGACGCCGGCCAGATCGTTCTGCGTGGCCGGGATGCGGGCGGTCCAGGTCAGGCCATCGGGCGAAGTCAGGATCGTGCTGCCGTAGGGGCCGGCCGCCCCAACCGCCACGAATCGGCCGCTTCCGTAAGCGACCGCGGATAGGCTGGTGCCGGTTGTCGCGATGCGACTGGTCCAGGTGCTGCCGTCCGGTGAAGTCAGGATGCTGCTCCCGTACGGACCCGCGGCGCCGACCGCGACAAACAGGCCGTTTCCATAGGCGACACCGGTGAGACTGGTGCCGGTTGGCGCGGCGCGGCTGGTCCACGTGATGCCGTCGGGCGAAGTCAGGATCGTGCTGCCGTAGGCACCCGCGGCACCGACCGCGACGAACAGGTTGCCGCCGTAGGTAACGGCCGTCAGGCTGGTGTCTGTGCCGGTAAGCCGGCCGGTCCAGGTCACTCCGTCGGTCGAGGTGACAATCGTGCTGCCATAGGGGCCGGCGGCACCGACGGCCACGAACCGGCCATTGCCACAAATGATCCCGGCCAGGTCATTGGCCGTGCTCGACGACCGTCCAGTCCACGCCGTGCCGTTGGGCGAAGTCAGGATCGCGGCCCCGTAAGGACCCGCGGCGCCGACCGCGACGAACAGGCCGTCGCCGTAAGTGATGCCGGCCAGGCTGTTCGTCATGGCCGAGGTGCGGCTGGTCCAGGTGCTGCCGTCCGGTGAGGTCCAGATCGTGCCCCCGTAGGGACTGCCGGCGCCGACGGCCACGAACTGGTCGTAGCCGTAAATGACGGCCGCGAGGGCGCTGCCGGTCGGAAAGGGATTGCGCCAGGTCCATTGGTCGAGCGGGTCAGTGCTGGCCCCGAGCGACGGCCAGCAAATGCCAAACAGGACCAGCCAAGCGCTGGCCTGGCGCGCCTCAAGTCTCTTGTCACTCTTGCCGTGCATCGTCAGTTCCGCTTTGCCTCCGTCTATTCCCTTAGTCCCCCCGCTCGTCGAACTCTCCATGAGCCGGAAGAGCCGTCAGTGCCGGTCGTGTGGTTCTTGCTGGCCTGAGACAACGCAAAACCGGCCGACCGGCACCGTCAAGTCTTTTTGCGATGCCCGGCGCCCCGTCGTCAAATCCGCCAGCGGCGCGGCCGGAGGCCGCAGCCCTACCGAAGGACGGTTCATGAGGAGCCTTGATGCGCGACATCTCAGGCGTTGAGGGCGTGAATGAGAATGGGTCGGACCCGAGGCGCCAGCGTCCTGGAGTGCGGCGGGCCCCCGCCGCTTTGCCAGGGACCCAACCTCACCGCGAAGCGCCAGAGGACTGGCGCACTCCAAAACCTGGCGGGCATGCTGGCGCTTGATGGGAAGGCCCTGGTTGCTTTTGGACCTGCTCACGGCCCATGAGCCTGGTAGGGTGGCGCTGCCGCGCCGCCGAGCCGAGCGGCAGCTCGGCCCTACCGTACACCGATTCAAGGGGAAACACCTCCGTCCCGTTCCACCTTCAGCCAAATCCCGCCCCTGGTCTGCAGCGTGATGGACGGCCATGGTTCGACCGTGTAATCAGGTTCGCAGTTTATCTGCCATGATTGGAGGATCGACACCAGCGCGATCGTGGCTTCCAGCATCGCAAACGAGTTCCCGATGCATATCCGTGGTCCGCCACCGAACGGGAAAAACGCAAACTTGGGCAGGTGTTGGCACGCCGGCTCCAGCCAGCGCTCCGGTCGGAAGGCAGCCGGCTCGGCGTGATAGCGCGCGTCCCGGTGCATGAGCCACTGGCTCATCACCAGCGAGGTGCCGCGTTTGATGAAGTGCCCGCCGATCTCCCCGTCCTCCACGGCTTCGCGGCCGACCAACCAGGCCGGTGGATACAGTCGCATGGACTCCTTCAGGACCGCCTCGGTGTACGGCAATTGAGGCAAGTCGGCCACCCCTGGCGTCCGACCGCCCACGACGCGGTGGATTTCCACCCGCAGCCGCCGTTGCGACTCGGGATGCTGGGCCAACAGCAAGAGCGCCCACGACACCGCCAGGGCCGTCGTATCCAGCCCCGCCACCATCAACGTCACCAGTTCGTCGCGAAGCTGCCGGTCGCTCATACCGTTCCCGGACTCGTCGCGCACCTTCAGCAGCATCGACAGCAAGTCGCCGTGATCCTGACGGGTGTCGCGTCCTTCACGGATGAGATCGAAAATGAAGGCGTCCAGCTCGCGCATCACCCCCTCGAACCGGCGCGTCCCCGCCGTCGGAAACCAGGCCCACAGCAGACGCCACGCGCTCCATTGCCGGGTGAATTGCTCCAGCACCACCGCTGAGGCCTCGCCCAACTGGCGGATCGACGGCGGAACCTCGGCATTGAACAGGGTTTTGACCACCACGCGCGTCGTCAGTTTCAGCACGTCATCGTGCACGTCGCGGACGGCGCCGGTTTGCCAGCCCGACAGCATCTCGCGCGTGTATTGGGCGATCACGCCTCCGTACCCGGCAATGCGCTCCCGATGGAACGCCGGCTGGGCCAACCGCCGTTGCCGCGTCCAAAAATCCCCGTCGCTGGTGAGCAGGCCCTGGCCAAAAAGCCGGCGCATGAACGGCGTGCGGTACCCGATCGTTTTGCGGAATTGCCGATGCGGGCCCGCCAACACCGCCTCGATCAGGGCCGGGTGATTGAGCAGGACCACCGGCCGGTGCAAGAAGCGGAGCGGGACGAAATCGCCGAATTCGCGAGCGCATCGTTCGAGGAAGCCGAGCGGGTGCTTGCCGAACTCGGCCAGGTTGCCGAGCAGCAGCGAACCTCTTGGGCCAGCCGGCGACGGGATCGCGGACATGCGCCACGATTCCCGGCCGCGGGACAAAAAGCAACCTCGCTCACCGCCGCGCCGACTCGGCTACCCGAGGGTTTGAAGGGTTTGCCTGGCGAAGCGTGACCGGTGAACTTACGGGGTCAGAATCTCCACGTCGGGCGCGACGTGACTGAAGTGCGAGGGGTTTCGCGTCACGATGCGCCGGGCGCCCTTGCGCCGGGCAAAAGTCGCGTGCAGCGAATCGTAAATGGCTCCGCCCATCACACCGCGCCGCTGCGCTTCACCGATCGCTTTTTCGTAATCCGCCAGCGGCAACGGCTCGACCGCCAGACTGGACTCGAGGCCAAGGGTCAGTTCCGCCGCGGCAGCGACAGGGACTTTGTAGAACCCCGTGAGTGTCGCGAATGTTTCCGCCAACGCGTGGGCGTCTGTGAACGGCGCCTCGGATTCGTCCAAGGCCTCGCAGCAGGCGGCATGTTCCGGGTGCCTCTCGAGCACGGCCCCGACCAGAACGCCGGTGTCCAGAAAGGTCATCGCTCGTAGTGCCGCGCGGCTTCGACTGCCTCGGCCAACGGAGTGCTCGGTACCGCGCCGGTCCAGAGCTTCAATTGCTTTGATTTGAACTCTGCCGATTGCCGGTTTTGGGCCTTTCGCTTCGACTTTACCGACGAGGCCGGCGGATTATGGGAGGATTCCGGGAGGTTTGACGGTTCCGAGCGCCGTCGGCAATGTTACCGCATGATCGCGGTCGAAGACACCATCAGCAAACTGCAGGCGCTGTCACCGGAACGCGCTGAACGGGTCGTCTCGCTCATCAACGACCTGGCGGAATTGCAGGCGCTGGAGGACAAACGGGACCTGGAGGAGGCACGGGCGGCGCCGGCAGAACGCGGGGAAGATGTCTCGTGGCCGGAGTTGCACACGAAGCTGGATGCCGTACACGATCATCATCCGCCCGACCGTCCGTAGGTTTCTAGAACAGCTCCGGGAGGCCCGTCTTTACGCGCGGTTGCGTGACGCGGTTGTCATTTCGCACGCAGCGCGGCGAAAATGAGTTGCCGGCCGACCTCCGAGTGGTTACCGTAACCACGTCATGAAGACCAGCGAACTTACCGTGACCCGCGTGGGCAACTCCCGGGGCGTGCGACTCCCGGCCGACGTGCTGCGCCGCTACCAGATCGGCGACACCCTGCTCATGGAACAACGGCCCGACGAAATTGTCCTGCGCCCGAAGCGGTCGCGTCGGCAGAAATTGACCTGGGTCGAGACCTATCAACAGATGGCGCAAACCGAGGAAGATTGGTCGGATTGGGAGGCTCTGCCCGAAGGGTTGAAGGATGTGCCTGGCGAAGCCGCCCAGTGAAACGCTACGACATCTACTTCGCGCGGCTGGATCCCGTGCAAGGCAGCGAAATGGGCAAAACCCGCCCCGTGGTGATCGTGAGCGACGATTTGCGGAACCAACTGCTGCAGACCGTCGTGGCATGTCCACTCACGAGCCAGTTGCATCCCCAATGGCGCAGCCGCCTGCGAGTCCGTTGCGCCAGGAGAGCCGCCGAGATCGCGGTGGATCAAATCCGCGTGCTCAGCCGCGCGCGCCTGACTCGTAAAATCGCGCAACTCTCAACGGCGGAAGCCGAGGCGTTGCGGCGGTTGATCTCCGAAATGTATGCCCAAGGGTAACCGGTGAACTTCCGGGGTCAGAATCTCCACATCGGGCGCGACGTGACTGAAGTGCGAGGGGTTCCGCATCACGATGCGGCGGGCGAACGTCGCGTGCAGCGTCATCGCTCGTAGTGCCGCGCGGCTTCGACCGCCTCGGCCAACGGAGTTCCCGGTACCGCGCCGGTCCAGAGCTTCAATTTGCCGCGCCTGACGACTTTGCCGTGGGACGTAGGCACGATCTCCAACACGATCCGCCCGGGCGTGGCCGAGGCTTTCAGTTTCTGCCCGCGCGATACACCCGCCGCCCGTCGTAGATCGCGCGCAAGGACAATCCGGTTCGCGGCGTCCAGTTGTACCACAGTCGTCATGGCGAAAGTATGGCCCGATTGCAATCCACTTTACGCAAACCGCGACACGCTCTGCCGGCCTATTTCAAACCGTATCGCTGCTTTACCTCGGCATGGCTCCACTTGGGCTTGCCACGGTCGCGGGCACGGGCCTCCAACACGTCGAGGTAGTCGAACAGGTCCTCCACTTCCTCCCGGATCGACGCGAGTTGCTCGCGTTTAACCGAATCGCACGCGTCACTTCTCGTTCGAGTGTCTTGGTCATGCATCTGCTTTCCAATGGCCAAGCCAGCCTCGCTCACTTGGAGACAATCCCGTGGGTGCCGATGGAGAAGGAAACGACTACATCGTGGTCGATCACAAACAGGACTCGGTATTTCTCCGTCACCCAAAGGTCAAACACCTGATGCCCGTGCCAGAGAGCGCCCTCCAGCTTGTGGACCTTGAGGGAGGGATGTCGCCAGTTGTCGCGGAACAAACGAAACTTCGCACGGGCAATGCGCCGGATCTCGGACGAGAGGGACCGCAGTTCGGGTTTGAAACCCACCGTGCGGCGGAAGATCATGGGTCATCGAGCATCTCATCCGTTTCTTCATACTCTTTCGGCTCAATCGGATCGTTCTCGTGCCGCTTGACGTCCTGCAGGTCTTTCGGGGTCGGCTCGCGCGGCGGGGCACTGGCTGCAAAAAGCACGGGGTCGAATGGAACTTCGGTCTTCGACTTTTTCGCTTTCAGCTTCATTCCAGAAAAAACTTAGCACCGTCAGCGGATGGTCACAACCCCAAAACCACCGCGCGAGCACTGCTGGTTCTGGTTGTTGGAATCACGCAAACACCACCTTCGTCGTCGCCGCTTCGGGATCCCAGCCGCGCGTCGGCTGGCTCGTGATCGAGGAGACTTCCTTGATCGAAATCTGGCGCCCGCGCGTCTTGGCGCCCTTGACCTCGACCTCCGACGGCACACAGGTCTGCTGGTTCACCTTCTGATACGGCGCCGGTTTGTAGCGAATGTAAAGTTCCTTGGGCGTGTCCGGCTCGAAAAACAGGATGCGCGATTTGGGTGGGATGCAGTGATAGACCTTTTTCAGGATCGTCCCGCCGAAGTTGAACCGTTTCACATACGACGCCTCGCGGTTGGTGTAGGCCAGCGTAAACACGCGGTCGCGCTCCGGCAGCCCGGCGTAAACCAGGTCCGGCCCGACAAAGAATTTCTCGGGCAACTCGACCACCTGATAGTGGCCGTCCTTGAACACAAGCAGAATCTTGTCGAACTTGGTGCACTCGACTTTGAACTCGTCACCGGACACCTTGTGGCCGATGTAGCCGGACTCGCGGTCATAGGCGACCTTGAAGGCCTTGAACGCCACCTCGCGCGCGTCGATCTCGTCGTGCCGGCTCGATTTGGTCCGGCGCGGATAGAGCGGCCCGTACTTTTCCAGCAAAGCTTCGAGGTGCGCGATGGCGTAGCGGGTCAGTTGCTTGAGGTGCTTGCGCGTCGTCTCGAGGTCGGCCTTCACCTGGGCCGTCTCCTCGCGGTGCCGGTTGATGTCGAACAACGAAATCCGCCGAATCCGCACGGCGAGCAGTTTCTCGACATCGGCCTCGACCAGCTCGCGGTGGAGTTGGCGCCGGAACGGTTTGAACCCGTCGTGCACCGCGGCGAGCACCGCCTCGTTCGACTTGCACTGCTCGATCTTCTTGTAAATCCGTTCCTCGATGAAGATACGTTCGAGCGTGCGGAAGTGCAGCTCGTCTTCGAGCTGCTTCTCATTCAGTTCGAGTTCGCGCTTCAGAACCTCGACCAGTTGCTCGGTGTTTTCGCGCAATACCTCGGACACGGTCCGCTCGACCGGGCGGTTGTCCTTGATGACGATGATCCGGCTGGCCACCGTCACCTCGCAGTCGGTAAACGCGTAGAGCGCGTCCACCAGTTTCTCGGGATCGACGCCCGGCGGGGCCTTGATTTCGATCTCGACGTCCTCGGAGGTGAAATCGTTGACCGATTTGATCTTGAGCTTGCCCTTGCGCGCCGCGTCCTCGATCGAAGCCATCAACGAATCCGTCGTGGTCGTCGGCGGGATTTCCTTGATCGAGATGGTGGCTTCGTCCTTGACCTTGATTTTGGCGCGGACTTTGACGGTGCCCTTGCCGTCGTGGTAATCGCGGGCGTCCATCAGCCCGCCGGTCGGGAAATCCGGGAGGCACTTGAACGATTCCTTTTTGAGGATGGCGATTTGCGCCTCGATCAACTCAGGGAAATTGTGCGGCAGAATGCGGGCCGCCAACCCGACCGCGATCCCCTCGGCGCCGAGCATCAGGGTGAGCGGCAGTTTGCAGGGCAACGTGACCGGCTCGCGGTTGCGACCGTCGTAGCTGGGCACGAACTCGGTGAGTTCGTCGTTGAACAGCTCGGTCCGCGCCAGTTCGGTCAGCCGACACTCGATATAGCGCGGGGCGGCCGGAGGGTCGCCGGTGAAGATGTTGCCAAAATTGCCCTGGCCCTCGAGGAGATACCGCTTGTTGGCCAGCACCACCAGCGCCTCGCCAATCGCTGCGTCGCCGTGCGGATGGAATTTCATCGTGTCGCCGACGACGTTGGCGACCTTGGTGAAGCGGCCATCGTCCCCCAGGTGCAGCGCCCAGAGGATGCGGCGCTGCACCGGCTTGAGACCGTCTGCCAGGTGCGGGATCGCGCGGTCGCGAATCACGTAGGAGGCGTACTCCAGAAACCCGGTATCCACGCGGCGATGGAGCGGCAGCTCGATCTTATCGGGAACAAACGGCCGATGCGCGTACGTCAGACTCACC
>JAGWYX010001076.1 GCA_018969165.1 Verrucomicrobiota bacterium | reverse complement strand
GCCGTGCATCTTCGGTTTTTCGTTTCCTTCGTCCGTTCCCTCCGCGCGCCTCGCTCAGAGAATCCTCGAGGCGGAAAACGCAGGCGGCGGAAGAGACGGCAAGACTTGACCTGATGACAGCGAATTTCACAATTCAAGGACCCTCGCCAGGCGACACCTGGCCGAGAGGCTGACAGATTCCATGGCGGCGACGCAATCCAATCACTCCGATGCAACGGGCGGTCCCGACCGCCAGGCGGTCATCCGCCTGGAGGACGTGCACAAGGTCTATCACACCGGCGAGGTGGAAGTGCGCGCGGTCCGCGGCGTGTCGGCCAAGATTCACGCGGGCGAGTTCGTGGCGGTTATGGGCGCCAGTGGCTCGGGCAAATCCACGCTGATGAACATTCTGGGTTGCCTGGATCGGCCGACCGAAGGGCGGTATTTCCTGGACGGGACCGACGTTTCGAAACTGGACAAGAACGCGCTGGCCGATATCCGCAATCAGAAGATCGGGTTCGTCTTTCAGAGTTTCAATCTCCTGACACGGACCACGGCGCTGGAGAACGTCGAGTTGCCGATGCTCTACATGCACTCGCGCCTCAACGCCCGGCAGCAGCGGGAAAAGGCCGTGCGCGCCCTCGAGATCGTCGGCTTGAAGGACCGGGCGGAGCATCACCCCAGCCAATTGTCGGGCGGCCAACAGCAGCGGGTGGCCATTGCACGCGCGCTGGTCAACCAACCGGCCATTGTCCTGGCCGATGAACCGACCGGCAACCTGGACAGCCAGACCAGCGTCGAGGTGATGAGCCTGTTCCAATCCTTGAACGAGCAGGGGATCACGATCATCCTGGTCACGCACGAACTGGACATTGCCCGCTACGCCAGGCGCAATGTGGTGATGCGCGACGGCCGGCTGGTCAACGATGTGGCGGTGGCCGAGCGCCTGCTGGCGGAGCAGGAACTGGCCCGCATGCGCCAGGCCCAGCAGGCCATCCAATTGACCGCATGAGAATCTTCGCCACCGTGCGCATCTCGGTGCGGGCGTTGCGGCGCAACACGCTGCGGTCGGTGCTCACGGCCTTGGGAATCATCATCGGGGTCGGGGCCGTGATCGCAATGGTGGGGATCGGCAACGGCGCCAAGGCGCAAATGGAGGCGCAGATCGCCAGCCTGGGCGACAACGTGATCCTGATCTGGTCGGGCAGCGTCACCCGCAGCGGCTTGCATACCGGCTGGGGCAGCGCCGGCACCTTGACGCTGGAGGATGTCGAGGCCATGAAACGCGAGGTCCCCGGCATCGTCGCCGTCAGCCCCGAAGTCCGGACCGTCAGCCAGGTCGCCGCCGGCAATCAAAACTGGTACACCCAGGTCCTCGGCGAAGGGCCGGAATACTTCGACATCCGCCGCTGGCCCCTGGCCGAGGGGTCGGTGTTCACCGCCCTGGACGTGCGCGGCGCCACCAAGACCGCGGTCATCGGCGAAACCGTCGCCCAGCAATTGTTCGGCGATGAAGATCCCCTGGGCCAGATC
>JAGWYX010001075.1 GCA_018969165.1 Verrucomicrobiota bacterium | reverse complement strand
GCCCGAGTCGGAACCGCCCGCGTCGCGGAGCATGTAGATGAAAGTGTATTTGAATCTCTGTTTGAACTGGGCCAGGTAGAGGTTCAGGTAGAGCCGGCCCTGTTGCTCTTCGGTCAGCCCTTTGCCGCCGGTCACCCACCCGGTCTCGGTGGTGACCCGCGGCAACCGCCGCAGGTCGGCGTCGGAATAGCCCGCGAACCCTTTGCGCCAGGTCTTGCCGTATTCGACATAGAGGCCGTCGCTCCAGCCGCGAAAAACCGGGTCGGCGTTCAGCCACGCCATGTTGTCAATGATTTGCGGCTTTCGGCAGATGTAATTATGGACGTTGGCGAAATCGGCGTAGCGCGTGCCCGACGGCATGAGGGTGGCCGCGTCGGGGGGAATGGCCAGGAACTGCAAGCCCACATTGTCCGGCTCGGCGCCGCCGGCCTCGCTCGAGTGGAACACCGGGTAATGTTTGAGGACCGGATCGTTTTTGGCGGCGGCATAAAGCGCCTGCTGCCATTGCGCGACGGGCAGGAACGTCGCATCGGCCCGTGATTGCTGACCGTGGTAAGTGACGGCCCAATTGTTCGGTTCGTTGGGGCCTTCAAGCGCGAGCAACGCCCCGGCGGCCGCCAGTTCCCGGGACATGCGCAGCAGACTCGTCCGCGTGCGATCGTCCGGCCCGCTCGCCGTCAGCACGACTCGGACGCCGGTTTGCGCGTGAACCGCGATCCAGTCCTGTACATGGCGCGAGCTGCCGTCGTCGCGGAGATTGCGGATCCCAACGTAAGCCAGCGCCGCGGCGGTCCGGGACGGGTCATCGATCCCTTGACCGATATGAGTGCAGACGCCGATCGAGTCGAGAAAATCGCGGACGCTGCGGGCGGGGACGGGTTCGGCAGCCGTGCCAGCCGAAACGGAAGCCCCGAGCAGCAGCACCATCAGCGCAGCCGAGCAGGCGCTCCGGCCCGTGGCCGAGGCTTGCCGTGTGGCAGGGTTGAGGGCTGGACGAGTATTCACTGAGCCGAGCAGGCGTTCGTGGCCGATCGCTTTCGGGTTATCGCATCAACATGAGCGTGGACAACGGCACGCACACCATACGCGGATCGTCGAATTGAAGGCGGACGATTCGGTTCGGTGCAACGCCCTCCGCCAGCAATTTTTGGATGATCTGGTTGAGTAAAGTGGTCTTGCCGATCTGACGTGGCCCGCGCAACACCGTGGCGGGCGACAGGCCTTGCCGGAGACTCTCGATAACCGGTTCAAAGGCCCAACGCCGAAACGGTGGAACGCCCGAGAGTTCCTCCCCCCGCCACCAAGGATTGGCGTTGCGGACCAGAATCTCGACCCCGCCACTCAGGAGCTTGAAAAGGCTTTGTTGCTTCACGGTGTCAGGTTGAGGCTTTTCGCCGTCGCTTCGGACCTGGCGGCACGCCGGGTCGGTGGCATCGCCAGCAGGTCTGTAGCACCTCGAAATCAAGGTGTCACCCCCTTTTTCCCGTCGAACCGCCACGCAGTTGGCGGCGGAGC
>JAGWYX010000147.1 GCA_018969165.1 Verrucomicrobiota bacterium | reverse complement strand
TTGGGGTCGCCGGTCCGGGTGTATTGCAGCGCCCCCCCGACGATGCCGACGGTGACACTCGAGCCGGAGGACCCGATGGCGTTGAACTGCCCACTGTTGGGCGTGGCACTGACGTAATCGGAGATGGAGCTGGAGCTGGAGAAATCCTGGAAGAAAAGTTGCGCCTGCGTGAATGTGGACATGGCCGCCAGGACCAACGCCGTTCGCCATAACCCTTGCATATCCTTTCCCTTTCTCTTTGAACCCGTACCCAAACAAGGCCATTCCCGGACCCTGAACGACTCGAGTCACGCCGGGGCGGCCTGCCACCAAGCGCATGGGGACCCTGCCGCACCCGGGCAACAGATGCAAGACTTTTCTGCCACCAACCGATCGTCCGCGGCGAATCACCGTTGCCGCAGCCGGTAGAACCGACTCGCGTTGGTCGCCACGACCGTCACGACATAGCGGTCGCCGGTCAACACCGGCGCCAACCCTGTCGGCTGCCAGTTCGTCACGCTCCCCAGCACCTCCGCCGCGTCCAAGTCCCACGTCCCTGTCACGTTCGGCCAGGAGATTTCAACGCGTTCGGCATCGAGAATCCGCGCGCTCAACGTCGGCTGTTGCGGTGGCGCCGTCGAGGGCGTCACGGTGAGGTCGAACAGGACCGGCGACTGTTCGCCGGTCTTGATCTGGAATGTCGCCTCGATCTGGAGATATTTGCCGTTGGGCGTGGCCGAGAGCGGCACGCCGTTGGTCGCCGTTTCCCACGCTGACCAGGCCGCTTGATCGGCCGAACTCCGCACGCGGATCTTGATCGAGGTGCCCGCCGGCTCGGTTGACTGCCACGACACGGTGCCCCAGGCCGTGTTGTCGAACCGCGAATTATGGATCACGGTCCACAACCCGAGCCGGGTCGTCGTCGTGCGCGCGATGATCCCGGTCATGTCGCTGTAGCCATAGTGGGCGCCGCCGATGATGCGCTTGGACAAGTCCACCGCGTTTACCGCCGGGTCGATGCGCTTGATGTACTCGTCACCGTTGTTGACATCCCAGACTTTGCCCGAGGCGTCCACGGCCACGCCGGTCGGCTCGGCGCCGACCGGGATGGTGGCCTTGACGACGCCATCATTGGACCAGCGGGTGACGGTGCCGGGGCCCGAGTTGGCCACCCACACGTCGCCGTCGTCCGTCACCGCAACCCCGCGCGAGTTGTAGAAGCCATTCACGGTCCATTCCTTCACCCCGGTCAGCACATTGACGCGGGAGAGTTTGGAGTCCGACCATCCGGAGACGAAGAGATGGTTATGCCGGTCCAGGCCGATGCCATAGACGTAGTGGCCAATGGGGACCACGGAGAACGAATTATCGCTCGGGTCGAGCCGCAAGACGTGGCCTTTGTCCTGGCCGGCTGACCAGACAACCCCGTTGGCATCGATCAGCGCGCCGTAGGAGGTGTGATTGACCGAGGACACGTCGTTGGTGCGGAGGATATGGCCGGTCGAGCCGTCCACGTAATAAAACTTCTTGGAGCCGTAGGTGCCGAGCCACACGTTGCCTTGCGCGTCCACGGCAATGCCGCGCGGGCCGGGGTTCCAATTGTCGTTGGCGTAGGTGCCGGCGAAGGCACCGGGGGCGTAGGTCGCCTCCTGACCCGGGATGAGCACGATCTCGAGCAGGACGCATTCGTCCTGGCCCCACGGCAGGATTTCGTCGCCGGTAATATCCCCGTCACCGTTCACGTCGCGCGAAGTCTCAATGGTGCCGTTGCCGTTCCGGTCGAGGTACTGGCCATTCTCGTACAGGCCGATTTTGATGACGGTGCCGGTGACGCGGTTGGCGACCCAGCAATTCCCGTCGTGATCCACCGTGGTGCGCGACGGGCTGCCGCCGCTCGTCGGCCCGGTGCGGTAACGTCCTAACTCGCGACCGGTCCGCGTGTCCACTTTGGACACGGTGCCCTCGTTGGAGTTGGGCACCCAGATGAACGGCAGGGTGACCGATTCCTTGGCCAGTTGTAATTGGTCATGGGCGGTCTGGTGCTCGACGCCGTTGAGCACGCCTTTCTCGAAGTCCGCGTCCAAAGTGTAAACGCCTCCCTGCGGGGTCACGGCGTTGGTGATGACCGAGGTGACGAGCTTGACGGTATCGGACTTGGTGGTGTCGGTGCCGGACACGGCGCTAACCAGGACCTGGTTGGACGCGCCGCCGGCGAGGTTGGTGGCGGCGGTGACGACGACGCGCAGCTCGGTGGCCGCGCCGATGCTCAGTGGGCCCAGGGTCAAACCGCCGCCGCTCGCCGCGGCCGTGGTGTCGTTCGTGCCGGTCAACGAGTCAAAATAGCGCACGGTCCAGCCCAGGCCGCCGCTGCCGCCGTGGAGCACGAACGAGTCGGTGATATTGCCGCTGTTCACCACTTGCACGGCAAACGCAACGGTCTGGCCCGGCTCCACTTCGATGGCTTTGGTTTGGCCGTCGCCGGTGGCATTGATGACGCCGCCGCCGACGTATTGCACGTCCGACTCGCGGCGCACCAGTAGATCGACCTTGGCTTGCGGCGCGGCCGTTGTGCGGGCCTGAACCGTGTCGCTTCGGGTCTGGTCGCTGTAAGACGCAAACGTCACGGGAACCGCCAAGACCTCATTGCCCGGCGCCGTCGGGCCCGGAGTAACTTCGAGCCGGAACTCGAACGCGGAGCCGGGATTGACATTGCTGAGGATCAGGCCCGAGGCGCTGGTGATCTGCGCCGTCAGGTCGTTGCTCAAGGATTGACTGTCGAAATACTGGACGGTCCAACCGCTGTGGGCGGCCGCGCCGGTCACCCGCAGGTTGTCGATGAGGTTGCCGCTGTAAACCGCTTTGAGGTAGTAGGTGGCCGTGACCCCCGCGTTCACGGTCTGAGCCTTCGTCTGCTCGGCAACGTCAAAAATGTTCGTGCCGGTCCAGACCGCTTCGCCCGCGGTGCGGATCAGACCGTCCACGACGCGCTCGGCCAGTGAGGCGCCGAATTCGTAAGCGCCGAGGTCCACCTGCGCGCCGACCACCCGGAGATGATCGTCGAGATCGGTCCAGAACGGTTGCACGACCGTGTTGTTGCCCGCGTCAATGAGCGGCGACGTATCGGCCAGATGATAATCTGCCGTTGCCGCCGCAACGAACCGCGGGTCCACCGAGACATCGTTGGTCCCGGTGGGCAGGCCGTTATAATTGGTGTGGGAGTTGCCGAACACGCAATTGTTCTGCAAGACCGGGTTGCCCGCCTGGCGGACGATCCCGTCCGTGGCGTTGAACGCGAGGATGTTGTTGACCACGGCCGGCGAGCCGCTCGAACAGTCGATGCCGTTGGCGCCGTTGCCGACGACGGTGTTGTTGGCCAACTGCGGCGCGGCGTCGTTCAGGAGCACCAGGCCGCTGGTGGCGTTGGAGTAAATCAGTGAGTTGTTCAGCCCCGCCGCGCTGCCATAAAACATGATTCCATGAACCGCGCTCTGGGCGATGCTAAGGTCGCCAAGCTGCGGGGCGCAGCTCTCGACGTAGAGAGCCGTGCGCCGGTAAGCCCAGTTGTAATAGCCCAGGCTATCGGCCCCCGCGTAGAGGAGATTGCAGAAACGCAATGCCGAACCGCCCGCCGACGGTGCCAGGTAGATGCCCTTCCAATCTCCGGGCGCCGGCGCGCCCTTGCGGCTGGTGAAGGTGATGGGGGACACCGCGGTCCCGCGCGCGTCCAATCGGCCATTGACATAAATTCCGCCGCTGGTTTTGACCGTGACGCCTGGGGCCAGCGACAGCGTCGTGCCGTCGGCGACGGTGAGGTTGCCGGTTGGCAGGTAGGGAAAATCGGCGCCTGGTTTTGTCCAGCGCCCGCTGCTGGCGATCGTGCCGTCCGGCACATAGACGCCGAGGTTGCCGGTGCCGGCGGCCGCGTTATCGGCCAGCAGCGGGAAACAGTCTAAGGAATGGAACGCGATCGCGTGCCAGCCGTCGCCCAGGTTGCGGAAGGTGTTGTTCTGGGCGCTGGCCTGCGAGGCGTAGAGCGCCAGGCCGTCCGCGGCGCTATCGAGCACGCTGCAGCCCGCGATCGTCGCCGAACAACTGTCCACGTAAACCGCCGCGCGCCGGTAGCCCCAATGGATATAACCGAGGCTGTCCTTGCCGGCGTAGCGCAGCGTGCACCGGTTCATCACCGAGGCCCCCGAGTTGGGCGACAGATAGACGCCTTTCCAGTCGCCCGCGACGGCCACGGTGTTGGTGCCGTCGCCGTTGGTGTCACCCGCCAGCGCATCGTCGCGCGCCGAGGTGAACGTAATTGGCGCCGCCTGGCCGTCGGCCAGCAAGGCGCCGTTGACGAAGAGGCCGACGCCGGCCAGTTTGATGACGGTGCCCGGGGCGATGACTAACTGCGCCGGGCCATCAATGGTCACGTCGCCCGTCAACACATAGGGCGCGTTGGTGTGCCACGATTGCCAAGTCCCGCTGGCGCCCAGGGTGCCGGCGGAGACCTGTACGCCCTGGAGGATATTGGTCTCGAAGATCACGTTGCTGGGCACGGGGACCGAGGGAGGATCGATGCTCACGGTGTAGTAGCCGGTCCCGTTGCCGCCGTTGCCGGCGAAACGCGTCGAGGTGATTTCCGGCCGACTGCCGGCTTCGGCGATCAAGGCGTTGCCACCGCAACCGCGGATGAGGGTGTCGCTGATTTTCGATGCGGACGCGTAGAGTTCGAGCCCGGCCCATTGGCTCTGGACGACGTTCAAATGATCGAACCGCGGCGAGCAACTGTCCACAAACAGCGCGGCATAACGATAGGCCCAATGGATGTAACCCAGGTTATCACGGCCGGCGTAGGCGACGTTGACATGGTCCAGTTGCGACGCCCCGGCGGCCGGTCCGAAGTAAACTCCTTTCCAATCCCCAGGCGCCGGCGTCGCCTTGCGACTCGTGAAGGTGATCGGGGCCGCGTCCGTCCCCAGGGCGGTCAACGTGCCGTAGATCAGAACCCGCTGGTTGTCGGTCTGCGCCGTGACGCCGGGATCAAGGGTCCACTGCGCCCCTTCCGCCAAGGCCAACTCGCCGTTGAGGAAATACGGGAGGTTGGCGCCAGGAGAATTCCAGGTGTTGGTGCCGCCCATCGTGCCGCCCGGCACCGCGATGCCGAGATTGCCCGTGCCCGAGACCGAGTTGCCGGAGATCGACGGAAACGCGGTCAACGTGTCGTACCGGATCGCATAGCCGTCGGCGCCCAGGTTTTGAAACACGTTGTTGCGGACCTCGGCCTCGGACGAATAGAGCTCGAGCCCGTGCAGGGCGCTGTCGAGGAACTGGCAATTCCAGACACCCGGCGAACAGGTGTCCACATAAACGGCGGCACGGCGGTATTCCCAATGGATATAGCCGAGGTTGTCTTTGCCGGCGTAGCGGAACGTGCATTGGTTGAGAAACGAGGCCCCTGAGCCTGGGGACAAGTAAATCCCCTTCCAGTCGCCGGCGGCCGGGACACTACCCGTCCCGTCCCCGTTGCTATCCCCCACCACGGCGTCATCACGCCAGGAGGTGAACGTGATCGGACCGGAATCGCCATCGGCCGCCAGGACGCCGTTGACGAACAATCCCGAGCCAGCGAGTTTGACGACGGCTCCGGCGCCGATCGTGAGTTTCACGCCGTCGGCGACGCTCACATCTTTGGTGATGACGTAAGGCGCATTGGTATTCCAGGGTGGCCACGAGCCGTCGGCCCCGAGGGTGCCGCCCCAGATTTCGATACCTTGCCTGGTGTTAGCCTCGAAGGTGACGTTCTCCGGTTCCGGCACCGATTGGGCGTCCATCCCGACCGCGTAGGCACCGGTACTGCCGTTGCCGACAAAGCGCGAGTTCGAAATCGCCGGCCGGCTCCCTTCCTCCGCGATCAACCCGTAGCCGCCGCAACCGCTGATCACGGCGCCGTCCAGGCGCGCGTTCGAGGCGTAGAGTTCGACCCCTTGCTGGGCGCTCTGCGAAACCGTCAGATGCTCAAACCGGGGCGAGCAGGCGTCCACAAAAACACCGGCGGAACGATAGGCCCAATGGATGTAACCCAGATTATCCTTCCCTGCATAGCTGACCGTCACGTAATCCAGCTCGGAATTCCCCGCCTGGGGTCCGAAATAAATCCCGATCCAATCGCCGGCGGCCTGGGTCGCCTTGCGGCTGGTGAACGTGATCGGGTTGTTGCTCGTGCCGAAGGCGGCCAGGGTGCCGTAAATCATGACACGTTGGCCGTCGGTCTTGGCGGTGACGCCCGGGTCGATGGTCCAGACCGCGCTGTCCGCCAGCGCCAGTTCGCCGTTCAGTAAGTATGGCAAATTCGCGCCCGGAGTATTCCAGGAGTTAGTGCCGGTCATGGTGCCGCCGGGCACGGAGACGCCGAGGATGCCGGTGCCCGAGGCGCTGTTGCCGCTCAGCGTCGGAAAGCGATCCAGGCTGTCGTAAGCGATCGCGTATGAGTTCTCCGCCAGGTTCTGGAACGAGTTGTTCTGGACGAGCGCTTGCGAGGAATAGAGTTCCACGCCGTGACCAGCGCTGTTGGCGAACTGGCAATTCTTGATCGCCGGCGAACAACCGTCCACGTAAACCGTGGCGCGACGATTAGCCCAATGGAGGTAACCGAGGTTGTCGCCTCCGGCCGATTGCAGCGTGCAGCCGTCCAGGATCGACCCCCCCGCGTCCGGTCCCAGGTAAATCCCCAGCCAGTTCCCGGCCCCGCTGACGGTGAAGCTCGCGCCGGAAGCCTGGAGCGTGCCGTACACAAACATCCCCCGGCCCGCCTGGACCTGGACGGTGGCGCCGGATTCAATGGTGAGGGTGGCGCCGGAGTTCACGGCCACCCGCGCTTCGACGATGTACGGGCTGCCGCTGGCGGTCCAGGTCGTGGTGCCGAGGTTGACGTCCTGGATGGCGCCGCCGGTGCCGACGCGGTTGACGTAGGTATCCGCGAGGGTCTTCGAGCATGACAAGAGGGACACGACCAGCCCCAGCGCCGCGCCGATGAGCAGCTTCGGCCTCCACCGGCTGATGCGCATCGAGACGGCTACATGGACCCTGTCCAGATTCCCGCTGTCCGACGGTCCGCTGAAGGCGGCGCGAGGGCACGACCACGACCTCGAAAACAGCGACCCTCGAACCGACCGGTTCATCCAATGGCGCCTTTCGCGATGGCGCATGAAATGGGAGCATGAACCGCACGCGATCGGACCGCGGCTTGTCCCAAGCCGCAGCGCGTGCCGAACCACTGCGGGTTGCGGACAACCCGCGGTCCGGTTTATGCAGCGGAAATCCGAGAGCGCGAGATCGGTGAGGCTGGAAGGCGAAGCATTTGTTTTCATAGCCTGTGGCGGTATTGGTTTGCTGGACTTCCCTGCTGGTGACCTCCCGTTCCCAGCCCGCAGCAGTTACACGCTAACACCCGCGGGCATCCTGAAAACTGGCCGCCGCCTTGTCTGCCCCTATTTTGGCAAATTCAAACCCTTTATTACCGGGGCGTGGATCCACAACCCGCGCTCCGTCGCGTCACTCACGCCAGGAACGCTCGAATTGCGGATGCGCCAGGCTGGCGGCCTGTCGCGACCGGTATCACGGCGCCCGGACCCGGTAGAAGCGACTGGGGGACAGAAGCGCGTTGGTGTCCGTGAACGTGAAGACGCTGCTCGCGGGCAATACCGAACCGATTTGCGCCCACCCAGACGGGTTCGCCCAATTGGTGCTCGCCTCGATCAGGACGGTCTGCAGCACCGGGCCCGCCTCCTGCACCGTGAATTGGACATTCC
>JAGWYX010000146.1 GCA_018969165.1 Verrucomicrobiota bacterium | reverse complement strand
AACACCGTGCCGTTGTTGGCCTCCTCGAACCGGCCGATGCGCTGGAGGTGCGCCCCGGTGAACGACCCCCGCTCGTGGCCAAACAACTCGCTTTCAAGCAGCGTCTCCGGAATCGCGGCGCAATTGATCTTGATCAGCGGTCCGGCCGCGCGTTGGCTCCAGGCATGGATGACGTCGGCAACCACCTCCTTGCCGACGCCACTTTCGCCCGTCAGCAGGACCCGGCTTTCCGAGGCCGCCACCAGGGCCACATCGCGGAACACGGCCTGCATGGCCGGGCTTTTGGCCACCACGTGTTCCGGCAGCTTGTGGTCCTGGCTGAATCGAACCGCGACCTCCGCCTCCAGCCCTATCGCCTTGCGGACCGAGACGAGCAGTTCATCCAGATCGATGGGTTTCTCGAGATAATTGACGGCGCCGTCGCGGATGGCGCCCACCGCATCGCGGATGTCCGGAAAGGCCGTGACCAGGAGGACCGGGAGCAGCTCATGGGATTGGCGAGCGCGCCGGAGGGTTTCCAGTCCCGAAAGGCCCGGCATCCGGACATCCGAGATCATCAGGTCGATCGGCCCGGCAGCCAGTAGTTCGAGGGCCTGCTCGCCGGAGGCGGCCACGACGGTGGCAAAGCCCTGGCTGCTGAGAAACGAATCCAGCAGGCTGCGTTGGCCCGGGTCATCATCCACGATCAGCACCCGGGGCGCTTGGGCGGCCTCCGGTTTGGCATTCTCCCCGCGCATCCGTCAGCCTCGACCGGGAGGACCGGCGTCCAGACCGGTGCCGCCTGCCTCGGTGCGGGTAGGGCCGCGCCGCCCCGGGGCGCCGTTCTCGGGATTCACTCGCACCCGCGGCGCGGCCGGAGGCCGTCGCCCTACCGAGCATCGGTTCATGGGAAGCGTGGGCGTCACCCCCGGGCCGAGAGTTTCAAGCGGCTGACGCGGAAGATCGCGCCGCGCGGCTCGTTCGGCACGAACTCGAGGTCCCAACCGTGGGCGAGGGTAATTTGCTTGACGACCGCCAGGCCCAGGCCGGTCCCGGTTTGGTGGGTAGTGAAGTAGGGTTTGAAGATCTGCTCACGTTGCTCGAGCGGGACGCCCTGGCCGTCGTCGCGCACTTCAAAGTAGGCTTCCTGCGAGCCTCGCCGGCCGGCAGCGATCTGGATTTCGCCGCCGCGATCCACCGCCTGCACGGCATTGATGAGCAGATTGAACAGGACCTGGCGCAGCAGCGGTTCGTCGGCCTGGACCGCCAGGTTGTCGGTTTGCTGGACCAGCCGAATGCCTTTGTCCTCCAGGTCGCTCTTGAGGGCGCGCACGACATCACCCACGACGGCGGCCAGCGCCACCGGGGCGCGCCGGACCTCGCGTGGTTTTGAATAATTGATGAACTCGTTCAACTGGGCGGTAACGCGGTCCACTTCGTCGGCGATGGCGCCGGATTGTTTACGGATCTCCTCGGAGGCGGCCGATTCTTTGGAGATCATTTGCGCCAGGCCGCGAATAATGTTGAGCGGATTGCGGGTCTCGTGGGCGAGTCCGGCGGCGGCGATATTCATCTCCTTGAGATGCGAAGTGAGTTCGCTGGCGCGGAGCAGGCGCATCTGGAGTTCGGAAGACCGGGTCATGTTCTGCCAGGCCAGGCCCAGGCCGGTGACGGCGACCGCGGCGAAGCTGCTGATGATCCAGCGGAGCCAGAAATCCTGGTCGCTGGCGGCCTGGACCGAGTCGGTGGACATGACCATGACCAAGCCATGCAAGGTGCGTTTCCGAATCAAGGATTGGTATTCCTGGTCGGATAATCCCCGCAGCCACGGCGGCCGGCGCCCCGGGCGCTCGCGCCGCGCCCCCGCGGGCGCATTGGAGGACGTGGCCGCGTCCGGTCGCGGTCCGCCCTCCCGGACGCCGGGGCGTTCCTGGCGTTCCTCGGGGGGCGGTGGAGGCGGCGGCGGCATGCCTTCGCGCGGGCCATTGGTCCGCCCACGCCGCGGCGGTTGGAGCAGGATCGGCGGATTGGTGCCGCGCTCGGAGGTGGAGACGCCGGCGAGGTCGATCGGGCTGATGAAGGTGACCGCCCTTTGGCCCCAGCGGACGCGTTCCTGCATCATCCCCATTTTTTCGAGGTCGATTGGTTCGCCGACATAGGCGACGACTTCGTCGGCGGCGTTGAGCAGGGCCACGGAGATCAGTTCGGTGGGTTTGAGGAGGCGGTTGAGGGCTGATTCGAGGCGGTCCTGGATGACGACGTCGCGGAAGCTGGCCGAGCCGATGATGCCGCGGATGATGTCGGCGATGTTTTCGGAGCGATGGACCAGCGAGACGCGGGCGGTCTCCTTGAGGCGGTAGTGCTCGATGACCTGCCAGGCGACAATGATGCCCCACCCACCGAGTAGCGCGCCATAGACGAGCGGAAACCGTTTAGGCATCGAGGCAATCCTAGGCCGGCCGAGTGGCTCTGTCCATCCCGTTCTCGGTGCGTGCAGCAATTCTCATTTTGGAGCGTGGGTCTGCGACCCGCAGCGGCGGCGGTGCTGACGGGGCCTGGAAATGGCTTCAATCCCAACGGCAGGGCGAGCGTGCTGCGGCTCACAGAGCCGCGCTCCGAGCCAGAATGGTTCAAGGACTCTGGTGCGGAAACGGAGCATTGGGCTTGGCCGGCTGCGCCGGCGGCGTGGCCGCGGGCAGGGACCGGGTGGGCAGCTTGTCGATGAACTGGTTGAGTTCCTGCTCGGAGAAGGACTTGGTGGCGGTTGAATTGGCGGTTTCGTGACCGGATAACGCCGCCAATTGCGAGGGGGCCTGGACGATGTGGGGCGTCAGGAAAATAATCAGCTCGGTCTTGGCATCCGAGATGGTCTTCCGCTTGAACAGATTCCCGAGCAGCGGGATGTCGCCCAGGAGCGGGATTTTGGTTTCCTGGGTGGATTTGTCGTTCTCCATGAGCCCGCCGATGACGACGGTCTGGCTATCCGCGGTGACCACGACCGTGCTGGCCGAGCGGGTGTCCAGATACGGAGCGCTCACGCCCGCGGTGATCGGCTGCGAGAGGGTCGGGTCCACCGAGGAAATCGACGGCGCGACGATCATCTCGACCAAACCGTCGGTGGTGATGAACGGGGTGACGTTGAGCAGGACGCCGACCTGCTGATAGGTATAGGTGATGATCGGGGTGGTGGTCAGGGCCGCGTAGCTCACGCCGGTGACCAGTGGGACCACCTGGCCGACGAAGATTTGGGCGGGCTGGTTGTTCCGGGCCAGGATGGACGGCCGCGACAGGACCGAGACTTTGCCGGCCTGGGCGATGGCGCGCAAGGTGGCCTGGAAATCCTGGCCGAGCACCTGGTAGAGGCCGGCACCGGTGGCGGTGATGGGGGTGACCGGTTGGAAGCTGGAGACCGGCTGGCCGAGGGAGTTGAAGCCCAGGTTGGTAGCGGCCGAGGCCAGACCGCCCAGGCCGAAGACGTTGGCGGCATTGGCGCTGGTGGTCGAGCCGATGTTTTTGGCCCAACCGCCTTCCACGCCAATATCCGAGGCGTTGTTATAAGTCAGGAGCAGGAAGACGACCTTGATAAGCACCTGGGGTTTGGGCTTGTCGAGGTTGGTGAGCACTTGCGAGACGTATTTGGCGGTGTCCTCGTCGGCGATGTAGAGCACGCGCCGCGACTCGGGATCGATCGAGAAGTAGGCGTCGCCGATCATGCCGCTGGAGGGGTATTGGCGGGTAATGGTGCTGCCGCTGCTGCCGGCGTTGCCGCCGCCCGGCCGACCGCCGCCGCCCGGGGCCTGCCCGTGGGTGGAAGGTGTCGGCAGCAAAGTCAGCAACAAAAGGAGGACGGCGAACTTAAGCCACTGCGTGGTTTTGGGATTCATGGTTGGCTGGGGGGTTAGCTGTGGATGATGTTGGGATAAGGCTCAGGGAAGTCCCCCGGTCCGGCCCATGGCGCCGCCCTGGCCCATGGCGGTGGGGGAGCCGCCGACGCCGCTGGCGGTGGTGGCGCTCTGAATCTGACGCTGGGTCAGCGGGTTGTTCTGCCCGAGCATGGTATTTTGGTTCAGGGTATTGTTGCGCATGGTGGTGTTGCGGTTGAACAGCGTCTGCAGGGTCATGAAAACGTCCTGCGGATCGGCGTTCTGCAGCTCGAAGGAACTGACGACTTCCTTCTTGCCGGGGCTGCCGTCCAAGGCGGCGATCATGGCCTCGATCTGCGGCATCAGCGTCTTGGATGCCGTGACGATGAGCGAGCCGGTGCGCGGGTCGGGCACCGCGCTGACTTGGGAGAGCTTTTTCTGCCGCTCGCTCTGCTGATTGGCCTGGGACATGGCGGCGAAGGGGCCGCCGAAAAAGCGGAAGCCGCGGTTCTGGTTGGCGTTGGAGGTGTTGTCGTTGGGGAACAGTTGGGTGAACTGATTGGCCAACTCGGTCGGATCGGCATTCCGCAAACGGAAGACCCGGATCTCGGTCAGGTCGTTGATCGGCTGATCGAGCTGCGCGATCATATCGCTGATGGTGGCCATGAGGTTTTCCGGCGCGCTCACGATCACGGAATTGGAAGTGTCGTCGGCGACGGCGGTGACCTTGGCGGTCACGGCCCCGTTACTGGTGGCGCCGGCATTGGGCTGGCCGCCCCCGCGCATCATCTGAAAGAAGGCGCGTGGGCCCATGCCGGGGGTGGGCTGGGCGGATTGCTGAGGATTGAACAGTTGGGTGATCTCGTTGGCCAGATCTTTGGCCGTCGCGTTGCTCAACGGGAAGACCCTGATGCTGGAGACGCTGGCGATGGAGGTATCCAGGCCTTTAATTATTTTGAGCATGCGCGCGACGTCGGTCTTGGTGGAAACCAGGATGAGCGAGTTGGCGCTTTCATTGGCCGACAGCTCGGCCGACAACGGGAGCAACGGCTTGAGGTTTTCGACCAACTGTTTGACGTTGGCGTAGCTGACCGGGATGATCGAGGTGATCATCTCGTCGGATTTCTGGATCGTGTTGGTTTCACCCACCACCAGGACCGGCAGGTCGGAGGTCTTGGCGCTGTCCAGGTTCACGATCGTCAGAATCCGATCATTGCGCGTGACCGCGTAACCGTTCTTCTTCAGCACCGAGTTGAGCAACTCGACGGCTTCGTCCTTGGTGACCGGATCCTTGCTCCAGACATCGACAGTGCCGCGGACCTCGGTTTGCTTATTGATGATGAACCCGGCGGCGTCGCTGAGGTAGTCGAGCACCAGGTCCAGCGGCGCACCGCGGAAGTTCAAGCGCAGGTGGTTGGTATCGCTGAGGGCGGCGCTGGCCGTGGCCGGGAGGCGGCTGGTGCCTGCCGTCAGCGCAACGTTGTTGGTCGCGGGCATCGGCGCGGCGGTGGTGACGGGCCCGGACTGGGAGGCCACGGCGCCGGCGTTGGGGGCGGTCGGAGAGGCGGGCGGGTTGTTGGTGGGCGGAGCGGCCGCGGGTTCGGCGGCACGGAGCGCGAGCCCGGCGCAGAAGCCGGCCAGGAGCAGGCAGGATTGAATGGTTTTCATAGGCGTTTACTATTGTTCGCGGCGCTGCATCATTCGTTTCTCGACCTCGCTTAGCTCAGCGCTGGAGGAGGTAGCGGGTGTGCTGGCGGCAGTGGCGGCGGAGGAAGACGCACCGCTGGAGCCAGTCGAGCCACTGGCGGCATAGGATTCGGCTTGGGTGGCCAGGAGCCAAGCGCCGCCCTCCTCGCGGCGCATCTGCATGCCAACGCGCAGTTGGACGGCGTTGGTTCCCTCCGTGAGCATTACCGAGTCCGGCTCGATGTCGGTCAACTTATAACCGCCGATGGTGTCGGCGGGTTTAAGCGCCTTTTTGAAGTCGGAGTTGCTGCCATTGAAGAAGGCGAAGGCACCTTTGGCATAACTCATGGTGCCGACCAGCCCGAAGAACTCGGTGACCTTGGGCTTCGGCGCCGGTCCATCCCCGGGCCGGTGTGGCACACGGTTGGGATCAAAAATGTTGCGGTCGGCGATGAGCTTGAACGGCGCGAATTCCGGCCGCGGCGCGCCGGCAGGGGCGTTGGTCGGGCTGCGCTCGGCGGTGGCAGTCGGACTGCTGGAAATTGGATTCGTTGCCGACAGCCCCGCGGCACGGACGGGGGCAGGGCGTGGGCCGAGGTCGCTGGAGGGGCGCGCCGGCGGCTCACCGCGGGGCGAGCGAGCACCGGTTTCAGCCAGGGCGACGCGGTTGGATTCCAAGGGATCGTGATTCGGGGCCGGCTCGTTGATCGAGTTGGATTCCGTCAATTGGTCCGGTTCAAGAGTGCGACCGAGGGCAAGAGCGGGTGGCGGTTCCTCGATCGGTCGCGGCTCAATGGAGGAGGGGCCGGGGCTGGTTTGGTCGGCGCCCGCAGCCGTGAGGCCGAGGAGGAGCAGGCCGACCCGCAAGGAGGCGGACCAGCGCGGGTGGCGCGGCGGCGCGGGTGGGGATCCAGTAGTGGGAGGGTTGTTCATTGGGACTGAGGCGTCAGGACCAGGCCGTTAAACTGGACCGCCAGCGTGAGTTGTTGACCGAGTTTGTCACGGGTGGCGAGTTCCACCGCATCGAGTTTCAAGGCCATGGAATCCTTTTCGAGTTCGAAGAGGAATCGACTCAAGGCCGGCAAGTTGCCGGCGACGTCCAACCGGCACTGATAAGTGATGTAATCGTCGGAGTCGTGCTTCCACTGGGGATTGACGGCCGTGACGGTTGCGCCGCTGTTTTGTTTCCAGGTTTCGATGGCGTTGAAGACCTGCTGTTCGGCGGCCGAGTTGTCGTTGGGCAGCGTATTGCGCCGCATTTGCTCCCAGCGACCGCGGAGGCTGGCCTGCCGCTGGAGCAGTTGCGCGCCCTGGGCGACCTGTTTGCGGAGCGCGGCAATCCGGTCGGCGCGGGCCTTCCAGGCGTTGGTCAGGGGGGTGATGAGGACGAGGTTGGCGATGAACAGCCCGACGACGGCCATCGCGGTGACCAGGAGCAGTTGTTGACGGTTCTTCAGGTCAATTTGCATGGCTGCCTCCTTCGACCCAGTGAAAGGCGAACGTGAACTGCACCGCGGGGGATTGGCCGCGCGTCTGGCCGATATTCACGTCGGCAACTTCCGGCAGGGCGCGGAGCTTCTTGATGGTGCCGAGCAGAGCGAGGTTGTCCCGGGCGACGCCTTTGCAGGTGATGGCGCTCAGGTCGTGAATCTCGATGCTTTGGGCGGTCACCGCGCCGTCTTCGGGGAAAATCTCGCTGAGCTGCTTCAGGATGGTCATCCCGCGCAGCGACGGATCGAACCAAGGCTTGTACTGGTGGATGTTATCCTGGATGGTCTGGAGCTGCTGCACGTTGGTCTTGATCGCCGCCCACTGGCGCTGCAGCCGCCAGAGCTGGGCTTGCTGGAAGCCGAACGCCCCGCCCACCACCAACGCCAGGGCGCCCGCGGTCGTCAAGGTCATCCGCAGTTTGCCGGAGGAATAGCGGGCGGAGATCTGCTGCCAGGCCGTAACTTTGGGCGGGAGAAACTCCAGCCGGGCCGCTTGCCCGGCCAGGTGGCGGGCCGCCAGGCTCAAGGCGGGGGAAGCGATCGTGCCCGGCGGCAGTTCGAGGACAAACTCCCGCGGTGGATAGGTGGTCACCAGTTCCACGCCCAGCCCGATCGCCTCCAATCGCAGATCGATCTCGTCAGCCAACCGCTGCGCCAGGTCGCGCGCGCCGAAAATCCGGACCCGCTTGACTGCTTCCCGGAATTCGGCGGGCAACTGTCCGAGGGTGATCCGCACTTCGCGGGCGACCAGATCGGCATGAAACTGACGTTGGCCGCCTTC